>JAJXUY010000040.1 GCA_021782525.1 Acidobacteriota bacterium
CGGTTCTGATCATCGTATGCTGGCCTGCGCTGCTGCTGGCCGGCACCAAAATGAAACCCGCGAAGCCGCACGTCACCAAGCCCCAGCCTGCGGCCACGCCGTGCCCGTCGTGCCCCGCGGGGGGTGACCTGCACACGTTCGACATGAAGACCGGGCTGTGGCGGATCGACTTGACGAGCGACATGAGCGGCATGTCGCAGATGACGCCCGCGGCGCTCGCCCACGCGACCCCGCAGCAGCGCGCGCTGTTCGCCGCCATGGCGCAGCGGGGCCCGAGGACCATCACCTACACGAGCTGCGTCACCGCGGACGAGCTACACCACAGCGACCACTTCGCGCTCGGCGACGGGAACGAGACGTGGACCTGCGTCAAGGACGACGCGACGACGATCGACGCGAAGACCGTGCTGGCCGAGGGCGACTGCACCAGCAAGAAGGACGGGATGCGGATGAAGGGCAAGGGCACGTTCCACCTGGTCGACCGCCAGGACTTCACGGCCTCGGGAAAGCTCAAGGTCTACCAGGGTGGAGACAGCGTCCCCTACATGACGAACCAGATCAGCATGAAAGGCAAGTGGGTCGAGGCGAGCTGCCCGGCCACACCGCCGATGCCGCCGCGGCAGCACTGACGCCGGGCCGCGGGGGACCGGCGTCCGGACGCCGCGTCAGGCGCCCGGCCGGCGCCAGGCGTGCGCCGCGTCGATCGCGACGCGGAGGTTCTCCCACGGGGTCTCGGAGGGGACGGTGCAGTCGGCCCCGAGGATGAAGCGCTCCGGCGCGGTCCGCAGCACCCCCTCGACCTCGGCGCGGATCTGCGCTTCGCTTCCGGTCGCGACGGCGCCGTGCCGGTCGAGGCCGCCCATGACCGGACGGCGGAACCGCCGCGACGCCTCGGCGAGCGAGAGCGGGCGCCCGCCGACCTCGAGCGGGCAGCTGACGACGTGCCCGGGATACTCCTCGAACCGCTGCAGGTCGCCGTACTCGCCGGCGTAGTCGCAGATGTGCAGGACGTTGAACGCGCAGGAGCGCTCCGCCTCTCGCATCACCGCGAGGTCGTACGGGCGCACGAGCGCGTCGAACGGCGCGCGGTCCGCGAGGCGGCGCGTCTCGCCGCCCTGCGTCGAGTGGTAGAAGCCGTCGACCCCGAGACGGACGCACGCCCGCACGAACGTCAGCAGGCTCTCGGTGACGGCTTCCATGCCGGCCCGAACCGGCTCCGGGTCCTCGCGGGCGTGACGCAGCACCCGGTCCTCGCCGATCGCGTGCGACGCGCACATGAACGGCGAGTAGAGCGTCGCGATCACGACCGCGTCGCGCTTCGCGGCCTTGACGATGCCCGCCACCGCCTCGAGCTGCGGGGCGAAGAACGCCTCGCCGTAGCGCGGCATCTTTCGCCAGTCGGCCGGCGTCCGGACCTCCGGCAGCGCCGGGAACACGCGCTCGTACTGGACCTTGACCAGGTCCATCCCGGTCGCGCGGAAGAACTCGAGGTGCCGCGACACCGCGGCCTCGCCGAAGTGGTGCTCCGGGTCGAAGTGCAGGAAGAACGCCGCGGGGACGTACGGCGGCGGCGCGTCGTCCAGGAGACCGAGGACCAGATCGCGCTTGCTCATCGAGGCTCCCGTCACCATCGGAACCATGGTACACACGCCCAACGGCCGGGCGGCGGGCACGCGCGCCCGCGGCGGTTGGGCCACGGGCCTCGATTCGTGTCATGCTCACGTTGCGGGAGGTCGATCACCATGAACCACGATCGTTCACACCGGCAGGCCGGCGCGGCGGGAACGGCGCCGCTCGCGGTTTCGTCCCGGGCCCGGAGCGCTCACCGCGCCACGGCGGCCCGGCTCGCCGGTCTCGCGGTGACCGGGCTGATCGTCGCCGGCGCCGCCGCCGGCCAGGCCGCCGACACCACCCCGGTCGGGCCCCGCGGCGCCTCGCTGATCACGCCTACCAACCAGGTCGTCACGCCGGCCGGCCGCCAGGTGGCGTTGCCGGGGATGCGGCCCAACGCCCTCGCGGTCAGCCCCGACGGCACGCTGCTGGTCACCTCGGGCCTCACCCGCGACCTCGTCGTCGTGGACCCGCGCAGCGGCGCGATCCTGCAACGTGTCGCGTTCCCCGCCGGCGCGGCTCCCGCGGCGGGCCCCGTCTCCGAGGGGATCCTGGACGTCGACCGCAAGGCACAGCTCAGCTACACCGGCGTGGCGTTCTCGCCGGACGGCACGCGCATCTTCCTCGCCAACGTGAACGGCGACATCAAGGTCTTCGCCGTCGACCGCAAGCGGGCGGTATCGCCGCTGGCCTCGTTCGCGTTGCCTGCGGCCGACGCGCCGGGACGCGCCAACGAGATCCCCGCCGGCCTCGCGCTCTCGGCCGACGGCAAGAAGCTCTACGTGGCGGGCAACCTCTCCAACACCATGATCGAGCTCGACGCCGCCAGCGGCAAGCTCCTGCGGCAGTGGCCGGTCGGCGTCGCGCCGTTCGCGGTGGTGCTCGCGCACGGCAAGGCGTACGTCAGCAACTGGGGCGGGCGCCGGCCCGACGCGGGCAGCGCGACCGGGCCGATCGGCCGCGGCGGCCGCGTGCGGGTGGACGAGCGCAGCATCGCGTCCGAAGGCTCGCTCTCGATCATCAATCTGGGCGCCGCGCCGGCGGCCGCCACGGTGAAGGAGATCGTGCTCGGCCCGCACGCCTGCGCCGAGGCGGCCTCGCCCGACGGCCGCTGGGTCGTGGTGGCGAGCGCCGGCAGCGACGAGCTGGCCGTCATCGACACCAGTCGCGACGAGGTGGCGGAGCGGTTCACCGCGCGGCAACGTCCCGGCGATCCGTTCGGCGCCCAGCCGGACGCCCTGGCGTTCGACCGCGCCGGCAAGACGCTCTACTGCGCCAACGGCAGCCAGAACGCGGTCGCCGTCTTCGCGTTCGCGCCCGCGACCCGGGGCACGCGGATGCTGGGGTTGATCCCGGTGGGGTGGTTCCCGGCGGCGCTGGCGCTCGACGCTCGCGGCCGCACGCTCGCCGTCGGCAACCTGAACGCGTTCCCCGAGCGCACCGAAGCGGCCGAACTGGGCGCTCCGGGCGCCGGCTACAACACGAAGCAGTACGCGGGGTCGCTCACGCTCGTCCCGCCCCCGTCGCGGCGTGCGCTCGCGGGCCTGACCCGGCAGGCGCTCGCTGGGCTGCGCTACCCGCTGTTGGCGCAGGCCGCGCGGCCGCCCCGGCCCGGGCAGGCCCCGGTCCCGGTGCCGGAGCGGGTCGGCGAGCCGAGCGTGTTCCACCACGTGATCTACATCATCAAGGAGAACCGCACCTACGACCAGGTGCTGGGGGACGTCGCGGAGGGCAACGGCGACCCCGCGCTGTGCAGCTTCGGCGAGCGGGTGACCCCGAACCAGCACCGGCTGGTGCAGGAGTTCACGCTGCTCGACAACACCTACTGCTCGGGGATCGTGAGCGCCGACGGGCACCAGTGGGCCGACTCCGGCATCGCCACCGAGTACGTCGAGCGCTCGTTCGCGGGCTGGCCGCGCAGCTACCCGGCGGGCGGGTTCGGGATCGCCGGCCGCGACGCGCTCGCCTACTCCCCCGCCGGGTTCCTGTGGAACGACGCGCTCGCCCACGGACGCACCGTGGTGGACTTCGGCGAGTTCACCTCGCCGGTGGTGCGCTGGAAGGACCCGGCCCGCCGCGGCAGGATCGGTTTCGCCGACGTCTGGAAGGAGTTCACCGGCGGCACCTCCGAGATCGAGTTCGCCTGCGAGCCGGACATTGAAGCGCTGCGGCCGTACATCTGGCCGAAGACGATCGGCTGGGACCTCGCCGTGCCGGACGTCTGGCGCGCCGCCCGGTTCGTCGAGGCGCTGCAGCAGTTCGAGCGTGAGGGGACGATGCCCGACCTCGTCATCCTCTGGCTGCCGAACGACCACACCAGCGGCACCAGAATCGGCTCGCCCACGCCGGCCGCGCAGGTGGCCGACAACGACCTCGCGGTCGGCCGCGTCGTGGACGCCGTCAGCCACAGCAAGTTCTGGGCCGACACCTGCATCTTCGCGATCGAGGACGACCCGCAGAACGGCTGGGACCACGTCAGCGGCTACCGCACCACCGCGTACGTGGTCAGCCCGTACACGCGCCGGCACGCGGTGGTGCGCACGCAGTACAACCAGACCAGCCTGCTGCGCACGATCGAGCTGATCCTCGGCTTGCCGCCGATGAACCAGATGGACGCCACGGCCACGCCGATGTCCGACTGCTTCACCGCGACGCCCGACCTGACACCGTTCACCGCCGTTCCGAACCAGGTGCCGCTGGACGAGATGAACCAGCCACCGAAGGCGATCAAGGACGCGTCCCGCCGCCGCGACGCCCGGGTCTCCGCGCGCCTGCCGCTGGACAGAGCCGATCAGTGCGACGAGGACACGCTCAACCGCATCCTGTGGCGGGCGACGATGGGCGAACGGCCGTACCCCGAGTGGGCGGTCACCGTCACCGACGACGACTGATCCGGCGACCGTCGTCGCGGGCATGCTCCGTTCTCCGGCCCGCGGCCGCACACGGAGAGGGGCGGGTCACCCCGCCCCTCTCCAACTCCGCCCCGCAGGGTCGGGCTACTTCGCCGGGACTTCGACCGGCGCGACCGAGGTGATCTCGACGCGCCGGTTCTTCGAGCGCCCCTCCTTCGTCGCGTTGTCCGCCACGGGGTTCTTGGCGCCGACGCCCTCGATCGCGGCGAAGCGGCCGGCGTCGACGCCGTGGGCGACGAGGTACTTCTCGACCGCCTCGGCGCGGTGCTGCGAGAGCACGGCGTTCCACGCGTCGGAGCCGCGGCTGTCGGTGTGTCCGATGACGTTGACCTTGAGCGGGTACTCCTTCAGCTTGGCCACGGCCGCGTCGAGCGCCGGGTAGGCCGCCTTCGGGATGACCCACTTGTCGGTGTCGAAGTGCAGCACGCTCTCGTCGAGCGTGATCCGGATCATCTTCGGCGCCGGCGGGGGCGGTGGGGGCGGCGGCGCCACCGGCTCAGGCGTCGGCGTGGGCACCGGCGGAGGCGGCGGCGGAGGCACCGGCGCCGGTGCGAGCGGCGCCTCGACCGGTGCAGGCGGGGCGGTGCTCGGGAACCGGAACGTGAGGCCGGTCCTGACGTCGAAGAGGCTGTTGCTGGGCCAGTTGTTCACGTGATGGTAGGCGCCCTGGATCGCCCAGCCGACGACATCGTTGAAGAAGTAACGATAGCCGAGGGCGGCGCCGAGCGACCACTGCGGGTCGGAGGCCGGCTTGATCGAGTGGCTGGCCCCGCCGTAGTTGACGTAGACGTTGCCGCCGCCGAGCGCTCGCCCGACGTTGAGCTGGGTGTAGAGCTGACCGCTACGATCCGCGGTCTGCCAGACGAACTCGGGGCCGACCTCGAGCACGTTCGAGTTGTGAGTGAGCGTGCTCCTTCCGAGGTCCGTGGCGCCGTTCCAGAGGTGCAGGTCGAAGTCGTTGGGCATGTAGATGTAGCCCGCGTGCAGACCGAAGTGGTCCGTGAGGTACCAGCCGAAGTCGAGGCTGGCCAGCCACTTGTCCTTCTGCGAGAGGTTCGCCGTCAGGGGTGCGAAGCCGTAGTCCTTGTTGCCGGCCGTGAACTGGTAGCCCGGCAGGATCGCAACGTAGCCCGTGTTGGCCTGGGCCAGGGCCACCGCCGCGAGACACATCAGCCCGACGCCGACCACGATTCTCTTCATGCGCAACCTCCTTTCCGTTCTATTGCATCAATATGGTTCAACCGGACGGCTTTGGCAACGATTCCCGCGCCGCCCCGGCTTGACACGGGCTCCGCCGGCAGTACCATCGTGACAGGCGCCACAAGAGATTCCAGTCACGTCGCTGTGATCGAGCGACGCCTCGGCCGGGCGGTCGTCCGGCGGGCGCGCCGGCGGCGATTTCCCGGCGCCGGGTGGGGGCCGACATGAGGAGCGCGCTGAGGATCGGGGCCGCCGCCGCGTCCATCCTGGCAGCAGCGGTCTGGGCGCAGGACGAGCCCAAGGAGTGCCCGTACTTCACCGCGATGTCCGACTACGTGCTGGAGAGCTCGGACGACAGGGATTTCGACGCGCACGCGTTCTTCGACGGGCACGCGGTCGTCACCGTCGAAGGCAAGCTGTACTCGAAGTACTACGCTCTCAAGGAGGGCGCGTCGCAGGCGAGCGAGCTGCAGATCATCCGCAACTACGCCACCGCACTGCGGGCGATCGGCGGCGTCGTGTTCTTCGAGGGCGCCTGCGGGTCCGCCGCGTGCGGCGATTACGAGGGTTGGAAGCTCGTCTCGGGCAAGGCGAGCCGGAACGGCAAGGAGGTCTGGCTCGAGCTGGTGCCGCACAACGGCGGGGCCGACTACCAGATGACCGTCGTCGAGCGCGAGCCGATGCGGCAGGACGTGACCGCCTCCGGTCTGCTGGCGGCGCTCAACAGCGACGGGCACGTGGCGCTCTACATCAACTTCGACACGAACCGCGCCGAGATCAGGCCCGAGTCGCGGCCGATCGTCGAGCAGGCGGTCGCGATGCTGTTGGCGAACCCGGGCCTGGAGCTCTCCGTCGAAGGGCACACCGATGCGACCGGCATGGCCGCCGGAAACAAGCTCCTCTCCGAGCAGAGGGCGAGGAGCGTCGTCGCCGCGCTGGTGGCGGGCGGCGTCGATCCGGCGCGGCTGTCGGCCGTGGGGTACGGCCAGGAGCGTCCCGTGGCCGACAACGCCAGCGAGGACGGACGGACGAAGAACCGCCGCGTGGAGCTGGTGAAGCGCTGAGCGCCCACCGCCGAGCGAACGTCCGTGTCGTGTCGCGCCGTGGCCTGGATGCAGCGGGCCGGCTTGTGTCGCGGCCGGCCGCCCTCTAGAGTGGCGCTACGTCGTCTGACCGCGGCCCGACCGTCGGTTGCAGATGCGTCGTTCGACCGCAGCGCCCGGGCCAAGGCGACGGGCATGGGCCGGCGAGCGAAGAGCGGAGACGGCGGGTGATGAGAGGCGGGATGAAACGGCTCGGTGGCGCGTCGCTGGCCGTTCTGGCCTGCGGCGCGGGGCTCGCGGCGACACCGCCGCAGCAGTCCCCGGACGAGCTGCTGCGCCGGGCGGCGGCCCGGGTCCTCGACGCCAGGACCGCCGGACCGGTCACGCTCACCTACTCACTGCGTTTCGCCGACGGCACGACGGGGACGTACTCCTGGAGCCAGCGCGACCGCGACAACAACCGCGAGGAGATCCGGATCTCGGATCGGTCGAGCTCGCGCGGGGCGCTCGCGGGATGCGGCTGGCAGACTCCGGGCCACGACGCCGCCACCGCGTGGTGGCTCGTCGAGAAGGCGCTGGCGCTCGGCGCCCAGCTCGCGCCCGACGAGATCCACCCGATGGCCGCCCAGGCGCGCGAGATCGACGGCGAGGCGTTCGCGGAGGTATGGGCCGAGCGGCCGCCGGAGCTCGGCCGCCGGGTCGTCTTCCTGACCGAGCCGGACCTCGACCTCGGCCTCTCCGAGATCGGGGAGTTGCGGCGGAGCTACGCGGACTGGAAGCAGCTCCGTGGCGTCGGGGCCGTCCCGGGCGTCGCGCGCGTCTACGTCGCTGGCGCGCTCGCGCTCGAGATGAGGCTGGAGCGCGGGACGAACCGGCCGGTCGCAAAGGCGGAGCTGGCGCCGCCGCCCGGGTCGGTGGAGCGGGCGCACTGCTCGGACGAGGTGGCGCCGCCGAAGCTGGTCAGAAGGACGCCGCCCGCCTATCCGGAGGAGGCCCGGAGGGCCCGCGTGCAGGGGGTGTTCGTCGTGGCGGCGACGATCGGCGCGGACGGCGCGGTGACCGACGCCCACCTGATCTACCCGGTCGCGGCGAGATCGGACAGCCGGGCGTTGATGGGAGACGCGGCGGTCGCGGCCGTCAAGACGTGGCGCTACGAGCCCGCCCGCTGCCAGGGCGCGCCGATCGCCACCGACCTCAACGTCACCGTGACGTTCACGCTCAAGTAAGGCGCCGCGGAGGACTCGTGGCCACCTACCGCAGGTCGGAACGGTGCTACGACCCGGCTTCGCGGCGGCCAAGGCAATGACATGGTGATCCGCGAGGCGCACGGGTTCGGGGCCCTGGGGGAGGTGACCGGGGTCCGCGAGATCGCCGACCGGGCCTTTTCACGCGCCGCCGGAGCGCCGCTTGTCGCCGGCAACCTGGTGCGCTTGCTCAGGGACGCGCGGGGGAACTACCCCGCCTGGCTCGCCGCCATCGCCTCGGCGAGGCACCATATCCACTTCGAGAGCTACATCGTGTACGACGACGCGACGGGACGTGCGTTCGCCGACGCGCTGATCGCCCGAGCGCGGGACGGCGCGCGCGTCCGCCTCGTCTACGACTGGATGGGCGGCCTCGGCAAGAGCTCGAGGCGGTTCTGGAACCGCCTGCGCGACAGCGGCGTCGAGGTGCGCTGCTACAACCCACCGCGCCTGGACAGCCCCCTCGGCTGGCTCTCGCGCGACCACCGCAAGATGCTCGCGGTCGACGGGCGGATCGGCTTCGTCACCGGCCTCTGCATCGGGCGGCGGTGGGAGGGCGTCCCCGAGAAGAAGCTCGAGCCGTGGCGCGATACCGGGATCGAGGTGTGCGGCCCGGCCGTCGCCGACATCGAGCGGGCGTTCGCGCAGGTCTGGGCGCTGACCGGCGCGCCGATTCCGGAGGACGAAGTTCCGGGTCAAAACGACCTGCCTCGGGCGGGCGACGTCAGCCTGCGCATCGTCGCCAGCCTCCCGGCGACGGCCGGCATGTTCCGCCTCGATCAGCTGATCGCCGCGCTCGCCCGCAACCGGCTCTGGCTGACCGACGCCTACTACGCCGGGTTGACCGCCTACGTGCAGGCCGTCAAGGCCGCCGCCGGCGACGGCGTCGACGTGCGCCTTCTCGTACCGGGGGCGACGGACCTCTCCGTCCTGCGCCCGGTGTCACGCGCCGGATACCGCCCACTCCTCCAGGCCGGCGTGCGGATCTTCGAGTGGAACGGCACGATGCTGCACGCCAAGACGGCGGTCGCCGACGGCAACTGGGCCCGCGTCGGCTCGACCAACCTCAACGTCTCCAGCTGGTTCGGCAACTGTGAGCTCGACGCGGTGGTGGAGGACGAATCGTTCGCGGCCGAGATGGAGGTGATGTACCTGCAGGACCTGGAGAACGCCACCGAGATCGTCCTCGATACGAAGCGGAAGG
>JAJXUY010000041.1 GCA_021782525.1 Acidobacteriota bacterium
TCGTTGGTGAGCCGGGTGATCACGCGCCCGGCCGGGGTGCGGTTGAACCACGCCACCTCGAGCCGCTGCAGATGGGCGAACAGGGCGTTGCGCAGGTCGCGCATGACGAACTGCCCGGTCATCAGCATCGTGCGCGCCTGCAGGATCAGCAGGACGGCGGAGCCAAGCACGCTGGCGAGAAAGAAGAGGGCCAGCGTCGTCAGACCGGCGGAGCCGACGCTGGGGAGGTGGAGCGTTTGCAGAAGCTTGAGGACGTCGCGGGCGCTGCTGTCGGCCTCGGGGCGGAGGTAGAGGTCGATCGCCGAGGCGGTGATGAGCGGGCCCGCGACCTGGAGCGTGGAGCCGGCGAGAACGAGGGCGATCGCCGAGGCGATCCGGCGGCGGTACGGCCTCGCCCAGGTCAGGAGCCAGCGCAGGAGGTGGCGGTCGGGGCGGCTCTCGTCCCGTTCCGTGGTCGTGGGCGTGGCGGCGCTCATCGCGGGCTCAGCCTCGCGAGCGGGTCGCCGGCGAGACCACCAGCGGCGCCACGATCGGCCGCCCCAGCCGCGCGCTCCAGCGCTGCGCCTGGGCCAGGGCGAGGAGCGCGCGGAAGCGCGTGGTGCGCCGCCAACGCCCGGAACGGAGCACGTCCGCGGCGAGCAGCGACACGATCGCCTCGGGGATGCGGAACGCGTCGTGCGGGTTGAAGAAGAAGGCGAGGAAGTGCGGGTCGTAGTAGGCGCGAATGAACGAGAAGAACAGCCGGTGCAACGAGCGGGTCAGCGCGATGGTGGGCCCGAGGTCGGCGCCGTCGACGCGGCCGTGGCGGGCGAGCGCCTCGCTGACGTCCTGCGCCGCCGCGGCCGCCGTAGTGGTGGCGAGGAAAACGCCGGTCGAGAAGACCGGGTCGAGGAAGCCGGCCGCGTCGCCGAGGCAGCAGAACCCGTCGCCGCCGATCTGGAGGACGCGGTAAGAGAAGTTCTGCACCGCGGCGAACGGCGTGACCGCGGTCGCCGCGGCGAGGCGCCTCGCCACCTCGGGGGTGGCCTCGACCGCGGCGCGGAACACGCTCTCGGGTGAGCCCGCGAGGTCGCGCCAGCGCTCGACGTCGAGCACGGCGCCCACCGAGACCGTGTCGTCGGCGAACGGGATGAGCCAGAACCACCCCCCCTCGGCGAGGGCGATCGTGATGTTGCCCGCCTCGCGGCCGGGCGGCAGCCACGCTCCCTTGAAGTGGGCCACGGCCGCGCTCTTGCGGTGCCTCGGGTAGGGGAACCGCCACCCCATGCGGCTCGCCAGGAACGAGGCCTGACCGGAGGCATCGAGGGTGACGCGGCAGCGGACGAACTGCTCGCGGCCCTCCGGGTCGCGCAGCCGCACCCCGGTGATCCGCCGGCCGTCCCACTGCGGCACGGTGGCGCGCCAACCGGAAAGCAGTTGCGCCCCGCAGCGGACCGCGTTGGCGAGCAGGGCGGCGTCGAACTCGTCGCGGCTCACCTGGTAGGCGTGCGGGATGGCCGGGGGAAACGCGTCCTCGAACCAGTATGCGACGTGGCGGGACCCGTCGTGGGTGACGAAGCTGGCGCCGTTCTTCCGGCGCGTGTGCGGGAGGTCGCGGACGGTCTCGTGCACACCAAGGCGGTCGAGCAGCGGGATCGTGTGCGGGAGGAGCGACTCGCCGACGTGGAAGCGGGGGAACGGCTCACTCTCGACGATCAGCGTCTCGACGCCGGCGAGCGCGAGCAAGGCGCCGGCCGTGCTTCCGGCCGGGCCGGCCCCGATGATCAGGGCGTCGACGTCGCGCTCGCTCTCCACCGGATGAGGGTACTACGCCGGTCAGAGTTTTCCGAGGATGACGGAGAGCGCCTCGAGCTCGCCCGTCGTGGCGTAGAAGTGCGGCGAGAAGCGCACCCAGCCCTGGCGGGCGGTCACCTCGATCTGGCGCTCGCGCAGGCGGCGCGCGATCTCGTCGGCGGGGAGGAACGGGTGGCGCGCGGCGACGATGCCGGCGATCGGATGGGCCGAGCCGGGCGAGCCCACGCGCCAGCCGACCTTGAGCAGCGCCTGGGTGAGCGTGCGGGCGTGGGCCGTGACCCGGGCGTGGATCTCCGCCGCCCCGACCTCGTTGAGGAGGTCGAGCGCGGCGGCGAGCCCGGCCACCAGGATGGTCGGGGTGGCGCCCGGCTCGAAGCGCCGCCCGTCGCGGTGAAACTCGAGCTCCTGCAGGAAGAACTGGCGCTCGGAGCGGCGCACGTTGAGCCAGCCGGCGAGGACCGGGGTCAGGGTCGCGCGCAGCTCCGGCCGGGTGACCATCACGCCGATCCCCTCGGGGCCGAGGAGCCACTTGTGGCTGTCGGCGACCAGGGCGTCGACGCCGAGCTCGTCGAGCCGCTGCGGCAGCACACCCAGCCCCTGGATCGCGTCGAGGGCGACGAGGATGCCGCGTTCGTGGGCCGCGGCCGCCAGCTCGGCGACCGGCGCCACCCACCCGGTGTGGAACGCGACCCACGACAGCGCCAGCAGCTTGACCGGGCGCGCCAGGAGCGGCAGCACGGTGTCGAGCTCGACCTTGCCGGCGGGGGTCGGGAAACGCCGAACCGCCACCCCGCGGCGCTGCAGCGCGAGGTAGGGGGCGACGTTGGCCGCGAACTCCTCCTCGCCGACCAGCACCGCCTCGCCCTTCTTCCACGGCAACCCCTGCGCGATCAGCGACAGGCCCTCGGAGGTGCTGCGCACGAGTGACACGTCCTCGGCGCGGCAGCCGACCAGCTCGGCCGCGAGCGCCCGTGCCGCGAGCTCGGTCTGGTGCCAGCGCTCCCAGAGGTGGGAGCCGGTGCTCTCCTGCTCGGCGATGCGCCCCCGCATCGCCTCGGCGACGCGCAGCGGCAGCGGCGCCACTGCCGCGTGGTTGAGGTAGAGACAGTGCCGGCGGACGGGAAACTCCGGCAGCCAGCGGGCGAGATCCAGCGGCACGCCCGGAGTATACCTGCGGCCTCCCGCCGCTCGCGCGGTGCTACCCGACCGGCCCGAACAGACGCGCCGTGTCGAACGGCGCGCTCACGATCGTGCAGCGTGCGAGCGACGCGCCGCAGACCGACGCGATCGCATCACCGAGTGCCGGCGGCGGCGGGACCAGGCCGAGCAAGCGGCGCGCCCGCTCGACCGGTGCCTCGGGGAGCCCCCACATCGAAGCCGCGATCGCCGAGACGGCGAGCGTGCGCGCCCCCGCGTCGAGCGCCCAGAAGCCGGCGCCGCCGCAGCGGGCGGCGTGCCG
Organism: Acidobacteriota bacterium; assembly: GCA_021782525.1. The sequence goes on from JAJXUY010000041.1 coordinate 3,254, forward strand.
CGCGAGCTGCCACTCCAGGCTCGGCCCCTCGAGCGCACTCTCCGGCAGCGGCGCCCCACCGTTCCACCCAGGGTTGAGGAAGAGCGCCAGCCTCGGCTCGAACGGCGCCCGCCGCTCGAGCTCGGCCGCGATGTCGCGCAGCGTCGCGTTTCGCCCGTCGAGCGGGAACGGGACACCGCGCAAGGCGGCCGGGTCGAGGCGGGCGAGGTCGCGCCGCCGCCCCAGGGCGATCGTCCATGCGATGTGCGCGTCGGCCAGGTAGGCGAGCGCGTCGCCGGCGGTCGGATAGAGGTCGGGGCGCGTGCGCGGGCCGGTGCGGGCCAGGGCGGCAAGGTACGCGTCGAGGGCGCGTCCGGCCCCAGCGGCCGCCGGGTTCGCCGCGACGCGAGCGAGCACGGCGGCGAGCGGCGCGTTGTCGGCGGGCAGCTCCAAGCTCAGAGCGGGGAGCGCGGTCAACGGCGGAGCGCCGGGGCCGACCTCGACTCGGCCGCACGCCGCCGCGGCCAGCACGACTGCGGCCGCCGCCGGGAAGCGGCGGCCGAGCGAACGTGGCGCTCGCGCTTTCGCCGTCACACCGGCATTGTAGCGTCGCGCGGCGGACCGGTTACCGGTGCGGGCGGCCCGCGGAGCGTGCCGGCGGGCGGGACTCGACGACGCGACCCTGCGGCCTGGCCTCGAAGACCCGAACCGGCTCCCGCGGCGCGAACTCCCGCATCGGGCGCTCGAGGCGCGGCTGCGCGAACCGTTGCACCGGCTCCGAGAAACGCCGTACCGGCTCCGCGAAGCGCGGCGCCGGCTCTACGAAGCGCGGTGCCGCCGCCGGCCGCGCCACGATGCGCTCCGGCGGCGCGTACGACCTCGGGACTCGCGTCCCGGGGGCACTGCCGCGGGTCGCCCACCGCTCGCTCTGCACCGTGGCTCGCCCCTGCCAGCGGTCGACGTTGGCTGGCCGCCGCCAACTCGCCGAGTTGTTGTTGGGCGGCCGCGGCGCGGGAGGCGGCGAGACCCGCTCGATCGTCCGCGGGGCGGTGAACCTCTCCATCCGCGGCGGGCTGCCGAGGCTGCTGGGCGGCCGACTGTCGCCGGGGTTGAACCGATCGCGCCTGATGACCTCGCGGCGGATCGCCGGCGGGTTGTTGAAGCGATCGTTACGCGCACCCGGGGCGCCGAGCTCGCCGGGGTTGAACGTGCGCCCGCCGGGCATGCCGCTCCCGCCGCGGACGCCGCCGGCGTCGCGGCCAGTCCAGCGCTCGCCTCCGGCACCGCTCCCGGGCTGGACCGGGCGGAACCGCGTGATCGTCTCCCGCGTCCCGATGGCGACCTCGGCCGTGGTCCGTGGGCGGATCTCCGGCAACGGTGTCGCCGAGCGCACACCCGTTGTCGGCTCGCGACGGAACACCGAGGAGAGGTCGGGCACGGCACGGCTGCCGACGCCGGGCCGGAAGAACGACTCGATGGTGCGGTCGCCGAGCGTCCGGCCGGGCGTCTGGGTGATCAGCGGGCCCGAGCGGACGTAGCCCTCGACGCCGCGGTCGCCGCGCAGGAAGCGGCTGGGCTCGATGCGAACGCGGTCGATGTGCCGCGAGGCGAAGTCGCCCGAGGGGACGAACGTCCACGGCCGCGGATCGATGTCGCCCATTCGAACCCGCCCGGAGAAGTCGAAGCTGATGTCCCCCCAGCGTCCGGGCCGGGCCCCGCCCCGGCCGCCCCAGCAGTTGGGGCAGTTGTGGTAGTACCAGTAGTCGTAGTAGCCGCGCGGGCACCAGCCCACGTAGCCGGGGGTGTAGATCCAGTCAACCCACGCCGGACCCCACACGGAGTCCCAGCCCCACACCCAGCCGAAGCTGGCGTCGAGGTACCACGAGCCGTAGTGGAACGGGTACCAGCCCCAGGGCTCGTAGGAGATCCACGACCACCCCACCGGCGTCCAGTACCAGCGCCCGTTGGAGTAGGGGACCCAGCCGGCGCTCACCCGCGGCTGCCACATCCAGCTCGAGTAGGTCGGGACGTACACCCAGTTGCCGTACGCGCTCAAGACCCCGGCGTGCTCCGCCGCGCGGGAGTCGACGTACTGCGCCGTCGGCCCGGCCGGCATCTGACGGCGCTCCTGCACCCAGTTCCAGAAGTCGTCGCTCGAGGTCGAGAGCGCAGCCCGCTGCAGCTCGCCTTGCTGCCCGACGACGGCTTGCTCGCCGGCCCGCAGCATCACGGAGCCGACGCCGACCGGCAGCTCCGCGAAGCCGCTGTACGCCTGGACGCGGATCTGGTTGCCGTCGAGCTCGATGCGGTACAGGCCCGGGCGGCTCAGGTAGACGGTGCCGTTGGGGGTGTCGAAGCGCATCGGGCCGCTGCCGCCAGCGGTCTGGGGGATCTCGACCGCGGCCTCGCCGTCCGCGAGGTACAGCGCGGTGCGGCTGGAGGAGTCGTCACGCGACAGGGCGATCGCGTCGAAGTCCATGGTGGAGAACTCGTCGAGCCAGACCGTGCTGCCGTCGGCGAGCTGCACCTCGACGCGCGCCCCGCGCGAGCTGTCGAGACGGTCGCCGGCGAGGACCGGCATGTTGACGACGACGTCCATGCTCTCGCCCCCGTGCCCCGGTTGCAGCGTCGCGTAGCGCTCGAGGTACGAGATGTAGCTCAGCGAGGTCATGTCGTCCCCGGCAAAGGCCGCAGCGGCCGTCACCATCCCGGCAAGAACCCCGATGATCGCGAAACGAGAGCGTTTCATGCCGACCTCCCTTCGCTCCTCCACCCGTCGAACAAGCAAGAGACGTGCCACTACCGCGGCAGGACGCGGTCGAGCACGATCTGCTGTTGCGCCTGGCGCAGCTTGACCAAGGTGCGGGCCGGGTAGTACCCGGAGCGCAGGCTGACGTTCGGGTAGGTGACGCAGCCGGGGCCGAGGAGCACGCCGGGGTTGAGCACCGTGTTGCACCCCGTGCGGCACTCGTCGCCGAGCACGGCCCCGAACTTGCGCAGGCCGGTCCGCACGGTCTGGCCGTCGTGCGGGAAGCTGACCTCCCCGCCGACGTTCTTCACGTTGGAGAGGATCGTGCCCGCGCCGAGGTTGACGTCGCGGCCGAGGATGCTGTCGCCGACGTAGTTCTGATGCGGCGCGTGGGCGCCGTCGAGGAGGATCGCGGTCTTGACCTCGCTGTGGGCGCCGACGACGCAGCCGTCGCCGAGGACGACGCGGCCGCGCAGGTAGGCGCCGGTCCGGATCTCGCAGCGCTCGCCGACGACGAGCGGGCCGCGCAGCACCGCGCCGGGCTCGACGGAGGTGCCCGCCCCGATGAAGATCGGCCCGCCGAGGACGTGGACGCCCGCGGGCAGCCCGGGCACGATCTCCCACCGTGTCCAGGCGGCGAGGTAGTCGTCCAGGGCCTCGCCGAGCGCGTCCCAGACCGGGCGGCCGGGGCGGAAGACGGCGGCGTGGCGGAAGCCGTCGAGCGCGAAGAACTCCTCCGGGAGGAACGTTGGCATGGCGCGGAGTATAGCGCCGGCCCCGAGGGGACTCAGGTCGCGGCGGGGGCGCGCTTGACGACGACGAGGGTCTGGTCGTCCTCCGGCGTCGCGCGGGCGGCGAACCGGCTCACCGCCTGGAACACGGTCTGCACGATCTCCACGGCCGGCCGGCCGGCGTGGCGGGCGACCAGGCGCTGCAGGCGCGCGATGCCGAACTCCTCGTCGTTGCGGTGATGGTGGCACTCGGTGATCCCGTCGGTGTAGAGGACGAGGATGTCGCCGGGACGCAGCTGCGCGAAGCCCCGCAGGTAGGTCGCGTTCGGTGAGGGGCCGAGGACCATCCCGCCCTCGCGCAGCAGCTCGACCTCACCGTCGTCGTGGAGGATGAACGGCTGCACGTGGCCGGCGTTGACGTAGATGAGGTTGCCGGTGATCTCGAGCTCCGCGAGGAACAGCGAGACGAACTTGGAAGCCAGCTTGGAGCGGTTGATGATCGCGTTCAGCCGCTCGACGGTGCGCGCGACCTTGAAGTCCCGCGTCAGCCCCATCCGCAGCCCCATGTAGACGTCGCGCACCTGCAGCGCGGCCGGCAGGCCGTGCCCGGACGCGTCGGCGATCACCAGGTCGAAGTTCTCCGGCGTGATCGGGATGTAGTCGAAGAAGTCGCCGCCGACGGTCTCGGCGGGGCGCGAGTCGCCGGCGATGTCGAAGTCGCCGTAGCGCGGCGTCCGCTTCGGCAGGATCGAGCTCTGGATCATGCGGGCGTCCTGCAGGATCGACTCGAACCTCTCCTGGCGCAGCTTCTGATTGATCGCGAGGCGGACGATGTTGAGCGAGGACTGCAGGTCCTCGGTGGAGCCGCGGGCTGGGTCGACGTCGAACGAGATCAGGTAGTCGCCGTCCGCGACGGCGATCGCGGCGAAGCGCTCGCGCGTGCCGAGGTGGGCCTCCAGAGACGGGTCGAGCTCGGGCGCGTTGCGGGCCATCACGACGAGGCCCGAGTCGAGGACGGCCTCGATCGCGGCGTACTCGCGCGGCACCCGCATCCCGATCGCGCCGGCGTCGGCGGTGCCGAACACCTGCACGAGGTCGTACTCGCTCCCTTCGAGGCGGTAGATGCGTCCGCCGAGGATGCCGAGGTCGTCGCGGAAGTTGGCCGTCATGTAGCTGGTCACGTTGCCGATGGTGCCGAGGATGTCGCCGGCGTGCTCGATCGCGTCGAGCGTGCGCTCGACCCGGCGGAAGAGGGACTTGGGGGTGCTGACGGGCAGCTGTGCCCGGCGCTTGCGACGACTCATCGTTGACACCTCATTCGGGTTCGGCCTCGCCGTCGCCGACGGGTCGAGGCGCGAGCAGCTTACCACCGTGCGCTCAGCGGGGAGCCGTCGCCGCCGTGTCTGAGATCTCGCGCAGCATCGCGAGAGCCGACCGGTTGCCGGGCTCGAGCGCGAGCGCCCGCTCGAGGTCCTTCCGGGCGCGGTCGGGGCGGGAGCGGGCCAGCTCCGCCCTGGCGAGCGCGACCCACGGGTCCGCCAGCCGCGGCGCCAGCGAGCGCGCGCGCTTGTACAGCCGCATCGCGGCCCGCAGCCGGCCCTGGGTGAGGTCGAGATCACCGCGCACGATCAGCGTGTGCGGCGTGGCGTCCGTGACCTTGAACGCCTTCAGCGCCAGCTCGGCCTCGTGCTCGCGGCCGATCGACCGGTACAGCGAGGCCAGGTTGCCGAGGATGACCGCGTCTTCGGGGGCGACCGTGAGCGCCTGCCGGTAGGCCTCGAACGCGCCCTTGATGTCGCCGAGGCGGCGGCGCGCAACGCCGACGTTCCCCCAGGCCGGAGCGAACCTCGGGGCGAGCCTCGTCGCCCAGTCGAAGTAGTGCAGCGCCATCTCGGGGTTGGCAGCCAGGAGCTCGTCGGCACCGCGGTTGTTGAGGTACAGCGCGGTGATCCAGAGGTCGTCGAGCGGCTGCAGGTTGGTGGGGAGTTCATGCGGTCGCCGGTCGAAGTCGAAGCAGTACCAGCTCGTTTCGTACGACAGCGCCGCGACGACGTGGTTGTTCACGATGATGAGGTCGCCCTCCTTCTCGGTCGCCTGCACGCGGCGCACGAGGGCCGTGGTGACGGGGAGGCCGAGCGACCGGCCCATCGCGACGAAGAGGTTGGTGAACGAGAGGCAGTTCCCCTCGCGGAGACGGAACGCCTCCTCGGCGGTGTACGTCCCGCGGTTCTCGTAGCGGAACGGGAAGAGCGTGCCGTCGAACAGCGCCCGCTGCAGCCGCCGCAGCCGGTCGAGCGCGCTGCCGCTGCCGGCGAGGTGGGCGGCGACGTCGCGAATCTGGGCGTTCACCAGCAGCGGATCGGGCACCTCGTTCGGGTCCACTCCGCGCCGCGCCAGCTCGGCCCGCCACGCCTCCGGACTCATGAACATCGTGCGCTGGGTGGTCGAGGCGCAGCCGGCCGCGAG
>JAJXUY010000042.1 GCA_021782525.1 Acidobacteriota bacterium
CCACCGACGCCGGCAGGTAGGCGTACGCGCTCCCGTCGCGGGCGACGAGGCGGCCGACCGGCGTCACCACGAGACGGTTCCACGCTCGGCTCGCCGCCGCCGCCAGCGGACCGGCCGGCCGGTGCAGCTCGAGCACCGCCAGCACCCCGCCCGGGACCAGCACGCGCCCGATCTCACGCAAGCCGGCGCCGAGGTCGGCGAAGTTGCGCACGCCGAACGCGATCGTGACCGCGGCGAAGCAGCGCTCCGGGAACGGCAGCGCGAGCGCGTCGGCCGCGGCCCAGGCCATGCGGCGCCCGCGCCGCGCCGCCTTGCGCTCGGCGAGCGCGAGCATATCGAGGCAGAAGTCGGCGCCGATCACGGCGCGCCCGTCCAGCGCGAGCGCGACGTCCCCGGTGCCGGTGGCGAGGTCGAGGACGCGGCCGGGCGGCGCCTGCGCGAGCGAGGCCGCCAGCAACCGCCGCCAGCCGACGTCCCGCCGCAGCGAGAGCAGCCGGTTGAGCAGGTCGTAGCGCGGCGCCACTCCGGAGAACATGGCGCGGATGGCGGCCGGGTCGCGGGCGATGCGCTCGTCCATCGCGGCGACGGTAGCACGCGGCCGGGAACGGCCTCAAGGCGCGTTCGGGGGCGCCTCCGGAGGCGTGCTCGCAGCCGCGATCTTCGCCGCCAGGTCGTGCTCGACCACGAACCGCGACGCCGACAGTTCGTCCTCGCCGCGCTTCTCGATACCGGCGCACTCGGCGAGCGGCCGCGGTTGCCCCGAGGGCCACGCGAAGCACGCCCCCTCCTCCGGGATCGCCGGACCGTCGGCGACGAACTCGAGGCCGTCGCCCACGACCGAGCCGTCGTTGAGCACCGCCAGGCCGCGCCGGCCGGGGTCGAGCGGCCGCCCGACGAAGCACGCCGGCGTCGGCACGCCGAGGAGCGTGAGCAACGTCGGCGCGATGTCCACCTGGCCGCCGATCGTCGGCATCACGCCCGCCAGCGAGCGGCCGGGGAGCAGGACGAAAAACGGCACCCGCCGCAGCCGCACGAGCACCGACGGGTCCCAGCCGTGCTCCCCCGCCAGCGCCAGCAGCGGCCGGTCCACGTACAGCCCCGACTCGTGGTCGCCGTACAGCGCCACGACGGTGTGCGCCAGCGCCCCCGACCGCTCGAGGTCGGCGACGAACGCCGCCAGCGACGCGTCGAAGTAGTGCATCGCGTGGATGTAGTTGCCGAGCGGCGTGTTCTTGAGGGCGCCGACGTCGAGCACCTTGTGGCGGTCGGGGAACTGGTCGAACGGATGGTGCAGCCCCAGCGTGATGAGGAACGCCATGTACGGCCGCGGCTCCGAAGCGAGCACGCCGGCCATGCGCTCGAGGAAGACCCCGTCGGCGAGGCCCCAGCCGATCGTCTCGCCGGGGCCGAGCTCGCGCCGGAACACCATCCGCTCGAAGCCGTAGCGCGGGTGGAGCACGCCGCGGTTCCAGAACCCGCGCTCGAACGGGTGCGCCGACAGCGTCGCGTAGCCGCGCTGGCGCAGCGCCCAGGCGAGCGTGACGAAGTGGTCGTACGGGAAGCGGAACGCGAGCGCGCCGCGGTCGAGCGCGTGCTGCGAGTTGAGCACGCCGAACTCGCCGTCGGAGCTGCGCCCCTCGCCGGTCTGGTCGAACACGCAGGGGAAGTAGAGCGCCCGCTGCTCGAGCGAGTCGAGGAACGGCGTGATCTCCGCCCCGCCGACGCGCGCGCCGATCACCCACTGCTGCAGCGACTCGACCTGGATCAGCACGAGGTCGGCGCCGCGAGCGGCGCCGAAGCCGGCGGTGGCGGCCGCGCGCTTGGCCGCCCGGGTGGCGAAGAACGCCCGCGCCTTCGCCAGCTCGGCCGGGTTCGGCGCCGAACGGTCCGCCCACTCCTGCCACGTTCGCGCGGCGTCGAACAGGTGCACGTTGACGACGCCCCAGCGGCCGAGCAGCGCGCCGTGCGAGAAAAGTTGCTCCGACACGGCCGGGTCGCGCATCCCGGCCCGCAACGCCAGCACTGCGGGCGCGCCCGCGGCGAGCGTCGCCGCCGTCAGTCCGGCCCACGCCAGGCGGCGGGCCCTCGCCGGCGGTCCCTCGCCTCGCCGCCGGCGCGGCATCGCCAACGCGAACGCGAGCGCGAGCGCGGCGCCGGCGAGCAACCAGGCGTCGGTCGGGTGCAGTAGCGCCGCGATGCTGCCCTCGATCTGCCCGAGTTGATTGACCGCCGCGAGCGCCACCACCGGGACCACCGTGCCGAAGAAGCGCAGGTGGATCGCGTCCGCGAGCGCGACGAGGTCGGCCGCCACCACCACCACCCCCGCGCCGAGGCCGCGCCAGCGCCCGGGAAGCAACGCGACCGGCAGCGCGAGCAGCGCCGCGGCCGAGGCCGCCAGCATCCCGGCGCCGCGCCAGAGCTGGTAGCCGGCCACCTCGGAGAACGTCACGGTCGCGAGGCCGACCCCGAGCCACGCCCACACCACCGGCACCGCCTCGGCCGCGAGCCAGAACCGGGTCCCGCCGCGCGCCCGAGCACGCCGGGCCACGACCACGGCGGCTGCCGTCAGGAGCGCGAACCCGACGGTGAGCACGGCGCAGCGCCAGAGAACGAGCACGCGGATGCGCGCCGCGCCGCCGGCCGGCGGGGCGTACCACGCCACCTGCTCGCGCACCATGGCCCACTCGAGGATCCACACCCCGGAAGCGGCCGGGGCGTGCACGCGAGCGGTCAGCTCGACGCTCTCGCCCGGTCGCACCGGGTGCGGGAACGAGGCCCGCTCGCCGTCCTGCTCCACCACCTCGCCGGCGCTGTCGAGCCAGTGGTAGGAGAGGTGGTCGCCGGCCGCCTCGGACCACGTCGCGGTCCCGACGTTGCGCACCGCAATGCGGATGTCGCGGTTGCGGCCGGTCCAGAACACCCTTGGAGCGTGCTGGGCGACGATCTCCCACGCGAGGTCGGGGGTCGCGGCCGCCGCGGGCGCCGCCGCCAGAGCGCCGACGGCGAGGACGGCGACGCCGAGGGCCCGGCCGGCGCTCACCGGCCGGCGCCCGGCCCTGTCCGGCCGCCGTTCGAGACCAGGCCGCGCTGCACCGGCGCGGTCCCGACGCCGTGGTCGAACACCATCTTGCCGCCGAGGTAGCCGTTGTAGCCGACCGTGGCGGTCGCCGCGATCGCCGCAGCGAGGTACAGCCACCCGCCCCAGCGCGCCAGCCACCCGCGCCACGCCAGCAGCAGCCGCAGGGCGATCACGGCGAGCAACAGCCACATCGCCAGCTCGCCGACGTCCTCGTGGCGCGCCACCAGCGCGGCGGCCGCCGCGGGGATCACGGCCTCGTCGTGCGCCGCCTCGCCGGAGAGCACCGCGGCCACGCTCCCAGCCGCCGCGAGCGCCATCACGAGCCCGGCCGCGTCGCCGAGCGAGCGCAACCGCGGGTGGCGGGCGAGCAGTTCGAGGAGCACCGCGACGATGCTGAGCGCGATCGGGAAGTGCACGATCGCCGGGTGCAACGGATCTGGCAGAAAACCCATCGTCCCTCCACTCGCGCGCGCTGCCGCCGGGCGCCGGGTCCACGCTATCATGCCGGCATGGACCTCGCCATCCTGCTCGTCATCGCCGGTTGTGCCGTCCTCGGGGTCATCGCCGGCGCGGTGCGCCTCGCCGCGCTGGTGGCCGCCGTCATCGCCGCCGTCGCGGCCGGACGCTGGGCCGGACCGGCGGCGGCCGGGCTGATCGGCGGCGGCGTCGCCACCGGCGGGGGACGGATGCTGACGATCGCCGCCGTGGCCGTGCTCGCCGCCGTGCTCGTCTTCCTCGCCGGCAAGGGGCTGCGCCGCGGGATCAAGGCGCTGCACCTGGGGTGGGCCGACCGGCTCGCGGGCCTGGTGGTCGGGGCCGGGGCGGCCACGGTGGTCCTGGCGCTGCTGCTCGGCCTCGCCGCCGTCGGGGGCCACCCGCCGTCGTCGCGGTGGGCGGCGCGTCTGGCCGCCACCGGGCAGGCGTTCCTCGCGGTTCAGAACCTCTCGGCGAGCAAGGCGAGCCCGAGCAGCACCCCGAGCAACCCGACGAGCAGCGGCCAGCAACCCCACTGAGGGCCGAGGCGGCGGTTGAGCTCGGCGTCGAGCAGGCGCCGCAGCTCGCCGATCTTCTCCTCGTGGTCGGACACCGGGGCAGGATACCGCGCCCGCGCCCTTGACGGGCGGGACGGCGGGCCCCACACTGTGGGCAACCGTCCCGCCACCTCCCGAGCGGAGGTGATCCATGGTGTCCAAGGTGTATTCGGCGGTGCCGCGCGGCGTCGAGGCGCTGCGCGTTCAGGTCGAGGTCGACGGCCGGCCGGGGCTCCCCAACCTCACCGTCGTCGGCCTCCCCGACCCGGCGGTGCGCGAGGCGCGCGAGCGGGTACTCGCCGCGATCCGCCACCTCGGCTGCCGGTTCGAGACCAAGAGCCTGGTCGTGAACCTCTCCCCGGCCGAAGAGCGCAAGGAGGGGGCGCTGCTCGACCTGGCGATCGCGAGCGGCGTGCTGATGGCGGTCGGCTTGCTCCCGAGCCCGCTCCACCCCTGGCTGCTCGGCGAGCTCTCCCTCGACGGGGCGTTGCGCCCGGTGCGCGGCGTGCTGCCGCTCGTCGAAGCCGCGACGAGCTGCGGCGCGCCGGTGATCCTCCCCACCGAGAACCTCGCCGAGGCCGCGGTGGTGCGCGGCGCGCGCCTGTTCCCGGCCGCCGCGCTCGCCGACGTCGTCCGCCACCTGCGCGGCGAGCGTCCGATCCCGGAGACCACCGGCGGAGGTCGCGCGTTCACCCCCGGCGGCGGCGGCGGGCCTGATCTCGCCGAGGTCGCCGGCCAGGCGCACGCCAAGCGGGCGCTCGAGGTGGCCGCGGCCGGCGGCCACCACCTCCTCTTCCTCGGGCCGCCGGGGGCGGGCAAGACGATGCTGGCGCAGCGCCTGCCCGGCATCCTGCCGCCGCTCGACGAGGTCGAGGCGCTGGCCACCACGAAGGTGTACTCGGTGGCGCCCGGCGTGCCGCGACCGCAAGGGCTCGTGACCCGGCGCCCGTTCCGCGCCCCGCACCACACGATCTCCGCCGCCGGCCTGGCCGGCGGCGGGACGGTGCCGCGGCCGGGCGAGGTCTCGCTCGCCCACAACGGCGTCCTCTTCCTCGACGAGATCACCGAGTTCCGCCGCGAGGTGCTCGAGGTGTTGCGCCAGCCGATGGAGTCGGGCCGGGTCGTGATCGCGCGCGCCGCCGGTTCGCTCGCGTTCCCGGCCAGCTTCCAGCTGATCGCAGCCGCCAACCCGTGCCCGTGCGGTCACCTCGGCGACCCGCGCCGCGAGTGCCGCTGCACGCCGACCGAGGTGCGCCGTTACCGCGCCCGGCTCTCCGGCCCGCTCCTCGACCGCATCGACATCCAGCTCGAGGTGCCGGCCGTCCCCTACCGCGACCTTGCGCGCCAAGGCGAGGGGGAGCGCTCCGCGGCGGTGCGCGAGCGCGTGCTCGCGGCCCGCGCCCGCCAGGCCGAGCGCCTCGCCGGCAGCGGGCGGCGCGCCAACGCGGCGCTGACGCCGGCCGAGATCCGGAGGTGGTGCGCGCCCGACGCCGAAGGCGAGCGCCTGCTCGAGCTGGCGGTGGCGCGGCTCGTGCTGTCGGCGCGCGCACTGCACCGCATCCTCCGCGTCGCGCGCACGATCGCCGATCTCGACGGCGCCGGATCGCTCGCGGCGCGCCACGTGGCGGAGGCGATCGCGTACCGCGCCCTCGACCGTACGGCGTGAGCGCCGGCACGGTCGAGAGCACGTAGAATGGGAGGATGCCGGAGGCCCCGGGGTTGATCGAGCAGGCGCTGGAGCAGGCCGCGCCGCAGCTCGTGTTCCTCACCCCCGGCGAGCGCGCCGGGCGCTGGCGCGACGCGTTCGGCGACGCCGCCGACCGGGTGCCGCACCCGTACTGGCTGTACTCCGGCGCCGACCAGAGCCCGCTCGTGCTCGGCATCCCGCTGCGGCTCTCGGCGAGCTGGGAGGCGTTCGGACGCGAGATCGCGCGCCTGGTCGAGGCCGAGATCGCCTACCGGCGCGCCATGGCGCAGCAGGCCGAGGTGAGCAAGGCCGCCCTCGTGGACCAGCGCCGCCTGGTGGTCGGCAGGATCGCCGAGACGCTCGAGAACGCCTACCTGCACGACTACGGCCAGCGCCTCCCCGAGATCTTCCTCCTCGTGCTGACCCGCGAGGTCGCGGAGCACCTGCGCGTGGCGGCGCGCGCGCTCGCCGCGGCCGCCCCCGAGTTGGGGGCGCGCGCCATCGACGAGATCCGCTACGCCACCGCGCACCGCTTCGGCGACGTCGTCCACCGCGCCCGCACGCAGGCGCTCGAGCGCCTGCGACGGGTCGAGGCGCTGGAGCCGACCGCGGCGTCGCGGGCGTTCGCCGCGCTGGTCCGCGACGACCTCGTCCCGTTCGCCGAGCGGCACGTGAGCACCGGCCTCCCCGAGGTCACGGCGTACGTGCAGGGGCACCTCCACATCGACGCCGGCCGCTTCCGCACGATCTTCCGCGCCACGACCGATCGCATCCAGGAGCTGCGCGCCGCCGACCCGGCGTTCGACCGCGTCCTCGCCGCCACCGATCCCGACGCCGCGGCGGTCCCCGGCGAGCGCTTGCTCTTCTGCCCGGCCGTGCTCGAGCTGCTCGAGTTCTGGCCGCACCCGGCGACGCCGCACCTCTCGGCCGACCTCCGCCGCCTCCTCATCGACGTCGCCCGGCGCTTCAAGCGCTTCGAGGTCGTCGACGCTTTGCGCGAGCGCGTCGTCGCCATCACCGAGTCGGGATCGCACCCGATCACGCAGCTGCAGGGTCGGACGGTGCAGCTCTCCGACTCGACGCGGCCGTTCGACTTCACGTCGCCCGGCGTCCTCCCCTCGGTCGTGCGCCGGTACGGTCTGCTGTACGACCTCGTCGAGTTCACCCAGCTCATCGAGGAGCTGCGCCGGCACGGCCGCACCAGCGAGGAGCAGGCGATGCGGCAGATGGTGCGCTTCCTTGCGGGCGCCGAGGAGGTCCGCCGGCGGCATCGCCTCAAGTTCGAGAAGTTCCTCGGCGACGGGGCGTTCTACTCCGCGCGCAGCGCCCGCGCCGTCTTCCTCGCCGCCGCCGAGCTGCGCACGCTGTACGAGCGCATGCGGCGGCACGGCTTCCCGTTCGACCGCGGCCTGCGCCTCGCCGTCAACGTCGGCACCTACCACCTGCTGCCGATGGTCCCCGCCGCCGTCGACCGTCCGACGTTCGAGTTCTTCGGCCACGGCCTCGTCGAGCTCGTCCGCCTTACGACCGGCAAGACGACGCACGAGGTCGAGGACATCGCCGACTTCCTCATCGCCAACGGCTACGACCTGCAGCGGGTGCTCGAGTTCCTCGAGCCGGTGCGCCACGCCAGCCGGTTCGCCCCGATGACCAAGGAGCGCCCGTACGCCGCGTTCATCGCCGAGAACGGCGAGCTCGTCAACCTCGGCGGCGTCGTCACCGAGAGCTTCCTCCGCGATCTCGAGGTCGAGTGGGAGGACGGCCCGCTTGCCGAGGGGGAGGCGTTCGGGGCGCGCTGGCTGCTGCTCGGAGCCGCGGCCGCCGGCGAGAAGGAGCGGTGGATCGGCCTGCGCGTCCTCGGCACGGCGCGGCTCAAGGGGCTCGAGCCGATGCCGCTGATCGAGACCGTGGTGTTCGACGAGGCGCCGAAGCTCACCCCGCTGGCCCCTCGCACGCCGCTCGAACGCACGCTGCAGCGCCTCTCGGGCGCGCTCGGGGATGACGACGTCGAGACCACCGTGGTGGAGGTGGACCCCGCGCTGTGCGTCGTCAGCGTCCTCGAGGCCCCGGCGGCCCGCACCTGGTACATCGGCCGCTTCGAGGAGGAGCTGGCGGCGCTGGTCAACGCCTTCCGCATCACGCTCACGCCGGTGGGCCTGACCGACGGGGAGCCGTTCGAGTCGTGGCTGTTCCAGCGCCGGGCCGACCTCGCCAAGCTCTACCACGGGCTGCGGCGCAACTCCGCCGGCGCCACCGTCCCGCTCGAGGACCTGCGCCGGCGCGACGGGTACCTCACCTGCCGCCTCGCCGCGCCGCACCGCTCCCCCCGCTGAGCGCCTGGGAGGGAAGCGTTGGAGAGGGCAAGAGGAAGAGGGAAGAGGGCAAAGGGAATACAAGACCATCGGGGCGTCTCTTGTCTTCCCTTTTCCCTTTTCCCTTTTCCCTTTTCCCTTTTCCCTTTCCCCTTTCCCTTTCCCCTGGGGTATTGCCATTCGGGGCGAACGGGCCGACACTGCTGCGGGGAGGTCACCGTGCGCCCCGTCGTGCGAGTCGCAGCGTTCGTGGTCGTGGCTTTCGGCACGGCGCTCACCGTGCTCGCGGCCGCCGGCGACGCCGCCCGGCTCACCGCGGCGCTGCACTGGTTCGGGCAGAGCGCGTTTAGGATCGACGGGCCGCCGATCATCTACATCGACCCGTTCCGGCTTCCAAACGGGCTTCCGAAGGCGGGCATCATCCTCGTCACCCACGCCCACTTCGACCACTGCTCGCCCGCCGACGTGGCGAAGATCCGCACGCCGGAAACGGTCGTGATCGGCGCGCGCGAGGTCGCGGCCAAGCTGCCGCCGCCCGTCGAGGTGATCGCCCCCGGCGAGACGAAGACGGTTGCGGGCGTGACGATCCGGGCGGTGCCGGCGTACAACATCGACACGCGGTACCACCCGAGGAGCGCCGGCAACGTCGGCTTCCTCGTCACGGTCGGCGGCATCACCTACTACCACGCCGGCGACACCGACCTGATCCCCGAAATGAGCGGCCTCGCCCCCGACGTGGCGCTGCTGCCGGTCGGCGGCACGTACACGATGGACGTCGCCGAGGCCGCGCGCGCGGCGCGCCTGATCCGGCCGAGGGTCGCGGTGCCGATGCACTACGGCTCGGTCGTCGGCTCCCCCGCGGACGGCGAGCGGTTCGCCGCCCTGCTGACGGGAAGCGGGA
>JAJXUY010000043.1 GCA_021782525.1 Acidobacteriota bacterium
CGTCTTGCCCTGCTGCTCGACCCAGGTGAAGTACTTCAGGTTGTGGATCGCCTTGCGCTCGGGGTAGGTGAGCTCGCGAACGTGGTCGGTCGTGGCGCCGAGCAGACGGCGCTCGAAGTCGATCTCGGCTTGGCGCTCGGAGTAGGCGCCGCGCTCAACGGTGAGCTCGGCGAGGCGCGTCTGGTACAGCGCCGCGGAGTCGGTGAAGCAGGTCACGATCACGTCGTCGGCATCCAGCTCGTAGTGGCGTGCGGTCTTGATCGCCGCCAGCAGGTTGCAGATCGAGGAGATGCCGAGCAGCGGCAGCCGCTCGACGAGGTCGGGGGCGACGCCGCGCCCGAGCAGCGCCACGCGCCCCGCCGGTTCGTTGAACGCGCGCAGCAGCCGCATCGTCGCCTCGTCGTCGATCGCGGCGACGAGGTCGGTGGTGCGGACGTTGTGAATCCACGGCACGTGCTTGTCGCCGATCCCCTCGATGCGGTGGCCGCCGAACCCGGACGCCAGCAGCGTCGGGCACTGCAGCGCCTCGGCCACCGTGATCGTGCAGCCGGGGTAGGCGCGCTTGAGGTAGTCGCCGGCCCCGAGCGTGCCGGCCGAGCCGGAGGCGCCCACCCAGGCGGCCAGCCGGCCGCGCGGGCCGGCCATGGCGGTGAACGACTCCTGGGCGGCGGGGCCGGTGACGCCGAAGTGCCAGAGGTAGTTGCCGAACTCCTCGAACTGGTTGAAGACCACCGCCTGCGGCTGCGTCTTCTTGATCTCCCAGCAGGCGTCGAAGATCTCCTTGACGTTCGACTCGCACCCCGGCGTCGCGATGATCTCGGCGCCGATCGAGGCGAGCCACTCGAACCGCTCGCGGCTCATCTCCTCGGGGAGGATCGCCACCGCGTGGCACCCGAGCAGCGCCGAGTCGAACGCGCCGCCGCGGCAGTAGTTGCCGGTCGACGGCCAGACCGCCTTCTGCATGGTCGGGTCGAACTCCCCCGCCACCAGGCGGGGCACGAGGCAACCGAACGCGGCGCCGACCTTGTGCGCGCCGGTCGGGAAGTGGCGTCCGAGGAGACCGACGATGCGGGCCCGCACCCCGGACAGCTCGGGCGGGATCACGAGCGCGTTCACCGGGCCGAACCCGCCGGTCGCCGGGTCGTTGTGCCAGGTGATGCGGAACAGGTTGAGCGGGTCCACCGCCTGCATGTCGATCGCGGGCAGCCGCCCGGCGACCGCCGGGTCGATCGTTTGCGGGTCGCGCTGCTCGGCGATCGTCGGGATCACGATGCCACGCTCCCGGCAGCGCTCCACCGCGTGCTCGCGCGCGCGTCGTCTCGTTTCGTCGTTCACCTTTGTCGCTCCCGAGGCGCATTGTAGCGAGTCGCGGCGGCGACGGGGACCCCGATCTCTGGCGGCGTTCCGGCGACCGGTGTCGGGGGCGCCAGCGGAATTTCCGATGCCGCCGTCGGCGTTGCGATATTCGCCGTGCGCTATAACTACCGCCCATCCAAGATCCGACTCCGCTCTCACTGGCTTCCCGTGCTCTTCGCTCTGCTGGGGCCTGCGGTCGGCGCCGGCGGGTACTGGCTCGAGCGGGTGGAGGAAGAAAAGAACCGTCTGGCCCCTCTTTCATTTCTGGTTCACGAGCGTGCGGCGGCGCTGGGCATCGAGGCGTTCCTCGGGTACGAGTTGGTGGTGGGCTTCATCCTGATCGCTCGGACCTGGGCGAGGCAGAGAGAGCTCGGGCGGCGGGACGAGCTCCTGATTTCGGTGATCGAGAGCGTCTCGGAGGGTGTCATCGCCTGCGACCCCAGCGGGCGGGTCGTCGTCGCCAACGACGCGGCCCGGCGTCTGAGCGGCTATCGCCACGAGCGCCGTGTTCCCCTGGACGAATTCCCCAGCGAGTTCGGCGTCCACGATCCGGTGACCGGTCGGCTCCTGTCGGCGGAAGAGCTGCCGCTCGTCCGGGCGCTCCGCGGCGAGCGCGTCGACGAGACCGAGCTCCTCGTCCGCAACCCACGCGTGCAGGGGGAGCGGTGGATGAGCGTGACCGGCGCCCCGGTGCGCGACGGCCAGGGCAGGGCGATCGCCGGCGTGGCGGTGTTCCGCGACATCACCGAGAGGAAGCACTCCGAGGCCCTCGCCCAACGCCTCGCGAGCGCCGTGGAGCAGACGGCCGACGCGGTCCTGATCACCGATCGGACCGGAACGATCGAGTACGTCAATCCGTCGTTCGAGCGGATGGCCGGCTACACGAGCGCCGAGGCGCTCGGCCAGACCCCGCGGCTGCTCAAGTCGGGGCGACAGGACGAGTCGTACTACGGGGCGCTGTGGTCGACGATCCTGGCCGGGCGGCCGTTCGCGGCGACGGTCGTCAACCGCAAGAAGGACGGGGCACGCTTCATCGCCTCCCAGACGATCACCCCTCTGCGGGACGGCCGGACCGGCACGATCACCCACTTCGTCTCCGTGATGCGCGACCTCAGCGACCGACTCGCGCTCGAGCAGCAAGGCGCCGAGCTGAGCCTGGCCGCCTCGATCCAGCAGCGGCTCTTCCCCGCCGCGCCCCCCGAGATCCCCGGCTACGAGATCGCGGGCGCCTTCACGTCGGCGCTGGCGACGTGCGGCGACTACTTCGACTTCATCGCGCTCCCCGACGGACGGCTCCTCTTCGTGGTCGCGGACGTCTGCGGCCACGGCCTCGGCCCCGCGCTGATCATGGCCAGCACCCGCGCCTACCTCCGCTCACTGGTCCACAGCGGGATGGCGCTCGAGGACGTCGTCACGGAGGTCAACCGGCTGCTGCGCGACGACCTCGACGAGCAGCACTTCGTCACCATGCTGGTCGGCGTCCTGGACACGGGGTCGGGCGCGCTCATCTGGACCAACATGGGCCATCCCGCGGGCTTCGTTCTCGACGCGCGCGGCGCCGTCAGGGCGGAGCTGCGCAGCACCGGCACGCCGCTGGGGCTGTTCGCCGGCCTGACGTGCACGCTGGGCGCCCCCACCGTGCTCGAGGTCGGCGAGACCATCCTGATGATGACCGACGGGGTGCTCGAGGCGGCGTCGCCGGACGGTGCCGAGCAGGGAGCCGCCGCCGCCCTGGGCGTCCTCCGCGAGTCGCCGCTGGCGCCGGCGCGCGAGGTCGTGGACCGGATCGTCGCGGCGACCCGGGCGCACGGTCACGGGGAAGCGCCGGAGGACGACGTCACGGTCGTCGTGATCAGGCGGACGGCCGCGCAGGAACGCGGCGACCGCGACTGGCCGGCGGCCTAGGAGCCTGTCGCGCATAGACTCCGGCTCCGGCTCGCGCTGGCATCCCGCTGGCCGCGTTGGCCTGCGCGAAATGTCCTCGACGTAGGCTGCAGCTACGTCTGCGGGCATTTCGCTTGTCCGCCTTGCCAGCGGGCGCCATCGCGACCCTCGCTCCCGTCGCTATGCGCGACAGGCTCCTAGTCGCACCGCGGCCGTTCTCCCCGAGACGAGCCTTTCCCGTGTGCTAGGCTCGCTTCCCTGGGGGGCCGATGACCGCGAGAAGCAACCTCGCCCTGACCGAAGCTCAGCTCGCCGCCGAGGTCGCCAGGTGCGAGTACTGCGAGGCGAAGCCGTGCAAGAGCGCGTGTCCGGCCGACTGCTCCCCGGCCGACTTCATCATGGCGGTGCGCGCCGGCGCGCCGTCCGATTTTCGCCGCGCCGCCGCGATGATAATGGCGGCGAACCCGCTCGGCGGCGTCTGCGGCGCCGTCTGCCCCGACACCCACTGCATGGCGGCGTGCGCGCGGGCCACGTTCGACCGCCCGGTCGAGATCCCGGCCGTGCAGGCGGCGATCATCGCGAGGGCGCGGGCGCTCGGCGTGATGCCGGCGTTCGCCGCTCCCGCGGCGGGCGGGCCCCGGGTGGCGGTCGTCGGGGCCGGGCCGACCGGTGCGGGAGCGGCGGCGGTGCTGGCGCAGGCCGGCTGCCGCGTGGAGGTCCTCGAGGCGCGCGGCGCCGGCGGGATGGCCGGGCTGATCCCGCCGTTCCGGCTCGACGCCGGCGTGCTGGCCGCCGACCTCGCGTTCGTGGCCGCGCTCGGCGACGTGCGCGTGGTGTCGCACGAGGTCGCCGACCCGGCCGCGCTGCTCGACGAGGGCTACGACGCCGTGGTCGCGGCGACGGGACTGTCGCAGCCGCTGCGCCTCGGCATCCCCGGCGAGGAGCTGGCGCAGCCGTGGACCTCGTTCCTCGCCGAGCGCCGTCGCCGGGACGTCGCCGGCCGCCGCGTGGCTGTGATCGGCGGCGGCGCGGTGGCGGCCGATTGCGCCGAGACCGCGGCCGCGGCCGGGGCGGCTCACGTCGAGCTGTTCGCCCTGGAGAAGCTCTCGGAGATGCCGCTCACCGAGGTCGAGCGCGCCGGGCTGCTGCGCGCCGGCGTCCACGTCTCCGGCCGCACCCGCGTCACCGAGGTGGTCGCCGAGGGCGGCGCGGTGCGCGGGCTGCGCACGCGCAAGGTGACGCTCCCCGCCGGCGAGGCGTTCCACCCGAGCCGGATGCGGGACGTCGCCGGCAGCGAGCAGACGCGCGCCGACATCGACGCCGTGATCGTCGCGATCGGGGCGCGCGCCGAAGGGCCGGGGACGGGCCGGGCGGGCGTGTTCGTCGCCGGCGACGCGGTGCACGGCCCGACCACCGTGGTCGAGGCGGTGGCCGCCGGCAAGAACGCCGCCCTCGAGGTCCTCGCCTTCCTGGAAGAGACAGGGCACAGGGCACCGGGCGCCGGGCACAGCACGGACCTGGCGCCGGTTCCGGAGCCCCCCGTCGTTGTTGCGGACCACGGAGCACGGACCACGGTCCACGTCTCTCCCCGGCCCCGGATCAAGAGCACCGCGCTGCTGCCCGGCTTCCGGCACCTGCCGGTGGCGCTCGGCGCCGACTTTTTCGGGCGGCCGATCGCGTCGCCGTTCCTGCTCTCGGCGGCGCCGCCGACCGACGGCTACGAGCAGATGCGCCGCGCGTACGAGGCCGGCTGGGCCGGCGGCGTCATGAAGACCGCGTTCGACGGCGTCGAGGTCCACATCCCGTCGCGCTACATGTTCGCGTTCGACAAGACGACGTTCGCCAACTGCGACAACGTGTCCGGACATGCGCTCGACCGCGTCTGCCGCGAGGTCGAGCGGCTGCGGCGCGAGTTCCCCGACCGGCTGACGCTCGCGTCCACCGGCGGCCCGGTCACCGGTCACGACGAGTTCGACCGCCACGGGTGGCAGGCGAACACCGCGAAGCTCGAGGCCGCCGGGGCGTGCGGCATCGAGTACTCGCTCTCCTGCCCGCAGGGGGGCGACGGCACCAAGGGGGACATCGTTGCCCAGGACGCGGCGCTCACCGCCGTGATCGTCGGCTGGGTGCTGGAGACCGGTGATCCCGGCGTTCCCAAGCTTTTCAAGCTCACCGGGGCGGTGACCGCGATCGCGCCGATCGTGACGGCCGTGCGTGAGGTGCTGACGCGCCACCCCGCCGCAAAGGCCGGCGTGACGCTCGCGAACACGTTCCCGACGCTCGCGTTCCGGCCCGGCCGGCGGGAACGCTGGGACGAGGGGATCGTGGTCGGGATGAGCGGCGCCGGGGTGACGCCGATCTCGAACCTCACCCTCGCCAAGGTGGCGGATCTCGGCGTGGTGGTCTCCGGCAACGGCGGCCCGATGGACTACAGCGCGGCCGCCAACTTCCTCGCCCTCGGCGCGCGCACCGTGCAGTTCTGCTCCGCGGTCATGAAGTACGGCTACGGCGTCGTCGGCGAGCTGCACTCGGGCCTGTCACACCTGCTCGAGGCTCGCGGTCTGGGGTCGGTCGCGGAACTGATCGGACGCGCGCTCCCCGACCCGGTCACCGACTTCATGCAGCTCCCCGCGGCAAAGCAGATCTCGCACGTCGAGCCGGGGCTGTGCGTGCACTGCGGCAACTGCACCCGCTGCCCGTACCTGGCGATCGCGCTCGACGCCGAGGGGGTGCCGCACACCGACCCCGAGCGCTGCGTCGGCTGCTCGTTCTGCACCCTGATGTGCTTCACCGGCGCCCTCGCGATGCGCGACCGCACGCCCGCCGAGGCGGCGGCGCTGCGCGAGCGCTGAGGAGGCGGGAGTGGGATCTCTGCTCATCGAGAACGGCACCGTGGTCACCCTCGGCGCGCGCCCGCGGGTGCTACCGGGGCACGACGTGCTGTGCGAGGAGGGGCGGATCGCGAGGATCGCGCCGCACGGCGCGGTCGCGGCCGGCGCGGCGCGGGTAATCGACGCCGCCGGCAAGCTGGTGATGCCGGGGTTCATCAACGCGCACACCCACTTCTACTCGGCGTTCGCGCGCGGCCTGGGCAAGGCGGCGCCGTCGGCCTCGTTCCGCGAGGTGCTCGAGCACCTGTGGTGGCGGCTCGACCGCGCTCTCGACCTCGAGGACTGCCGGCTCTCGGCGCTGGTCACGGCGATCGACGCGGTGCGCCACGGGACCACGACGCTCGTCGACCACCACGCCAGCCCGCGCGCGGTGCGCGGCTCGCTCGACGCGCTCGCGGCGGCGGTCGGCGAAGCAGGCGTGCGCGCCTGCCTGTGCTACGAGGTCTCCGACCGCGACGGCGCGGCGATCGCCGGCGAGGGGATCGCGGAGAACGCGGCGTTCGCCGCGCGCTGCCGGCGGGAGCGCAACCCGCGCCTCGCGGCGGCGTTCGGCCTGCACGCGGCGTTCACGCTTTCGGACGCGACGCTCGAGCGCGCCGCGGCGGTCGCGCGGGAGCACGGCGTGGGGTTCCACGTCCACGTCGCCGAGGCGGCGTCGGATGAGGAGCACTCGATGCGCGAGCACGGCGAGCGCGTGGTCGAGCGGCTGCACCGCCTCGGCGTCCTCGGGCCCGACACGATCGCCGCCCACGCCGTCCACATCGACGGGCACGAGGCGGCGCTGCTCGCCGAGACCGGCACCGCGGTCGTGCACAACCCGCAGTCGAACATGAACAACGCGGTCGGGGTCGCGAACGTGCCGGGGATGCTGGCCGCCGGCGTGCTCGTCGGCCTCGGCACCGACGCGATGACCACCGACATGCTCGAGGAGCTGCGCGCCGCGCTGTTCGTGCGCCACCTCGCCGCCGGCGACCCGTCGTGCGGCTTCATCGAGACGGTCTCGCTGCTGGTGTCGGGCAACGCCCGGATCGCCGAGCGGTACTGGCCGGACGAAGGCCTCGGCGAGCTTGCCGAGGGGCACGCGGCCGACGTCGTGCTCGTCGACTACGACCCGCCGACGCCGCTCGACGAGGGCACGCTCGCCGGGCACCTCGTCTTCGGGGTGTCGCAGGCGGCGGTGGACACGACGATCGTCGGCGGCCGCGTGCTGATGGCGGGGAAGAAGCTCGAGCTCGACATCGACGAGGCCGAGGTGATGGCGAAGGCGCGCGAGCGGTCGGCGGCGCTGTGGGAGAGGTTCTGAAAGTCGTGGTCCGTGGTCCGTGGTCCGGGGACCGCGAACGACCAGGCGTCCTGGTGCGGGGAGGGACGGTGTGGACGCCGCAGGGGCCGCGGGTCGCCGATGTCCGCATCGAGGGGCGCGCGATCGCCGCGGTCGGCGAGCTCGCACCGCTCCCGGGCGACCGCGTCATCGACGCGACCGGGTTGCACGTGCTGCCCGGGATGATCGACGTGCACGTGCACGCCGACGACGTCGTCGCCGGCCGCACGCTCGCCGACACGTTCCCGACCGCGACGGAGCTCGCGCTGCGCACCGGCGTCACGACGGTCGCCGGGTTCGTCACCCAGCGCCCCGGCGAGGCGCTCTCCGGCGCGCTCGAGCGCGGCCGGGCCGCGGCGCAGGGGCGCAGCCACTGCGACGTCGCCTTCCACCTGACGCCGACCGTGTGGCCGTGGCCGTGGGCCGAGGTCGAGGCGCTGGTGGCCGCGGGGTGGACGACGTTCAAGCTCTACACGACGTACGGGGAGGCCGGGCTGCACAGCGGCTACGAGCGGATCGGCCGCGTCATGGAGCGCCTGGCGCCGCTCGGGGCGCGGCTGCTCGTGCACTGCGAGGACGACGAGGTCCTGCGCGCGGTCGCCGCGCCGGCGTTCGCCGGCGGCGACGCGCGCGAGCAGGCGCGCCTGCGCCCGGAGACGGCCGAGGTCGCGGCCGTCGAGCGCGTCATCGAGCTCGCCGCGTGCACCGGCTGCCCGGTGCACATCGTCCACGTCTCGACCGCGGACGCCGTGGCGCGGGTGGCGGCGGGCCGCTCGCGCGCCGCGGTGACCTGCGAGACGGCGCCGCACCACCTCCTGCTCACCGAGGCCGCGCTTTTGGGGCGCAACGGCCATCGCCTGCTATGCACGCCGCCGCTACGCGACGCCGCGACGCGCTCGCGCCTGGAGGCCGCCGCCGCGGCGGGGGCGTTCGACCTGTTCGCGACCGACCACTGCGCGTTCACGAAGGCCGACAAGGACGCCAGCCGCGGCGACCTGCGTGCGGTCCCGCGCGGCGTCGCCGGGATCGGCGCCCTGGTCCCGATGCTCTTCGAGCTGCTGGTGACCCGACACCACCTCGGCCTCGGGGAGCTGGCGACGCGCCTGGCCGCCAACCCGGCGAAGCTGCTCGGGATTTACCCGCGCAAGGGCGCGATCGCGGTGGGCTCCGACGCCGACCTCGCCGTCGTCGATCCGGCGGCCGCGCCGCGCCCGGTCGTCTCGACGCTCGCCGACGCGTACGAGACCTACCCCGGGCGGACCAGCACCTGGGAGGTGCGTCACGTCCTCCTCGGCGGCGAGGTCGTGGTCGCCTCCGGCGCGCTCGTCGAGCCGGGTCGCCGGACCGGCCGGCTCCTGGCCTGAGGCGATGGGGGGGTTCGCCGTACCTGCCGCGCTGATCGCCGTCGTCGCGGCCGCGACCGCCGCGCTCGTGGGCGCCGAGCGGCGCGGCGCGCGCGGGGCGGCCGCGGCAGCCAAGGCGACCGCGTCGTTGGGTTTCGTGGCGCTCGCCCTCGCCCGCGCCGACC
>JAJXUY010000044.1 GCA_021782525.1 Acidobacteriota bacterium
ATCACGCCGGCGATGTACTGGCTCGCCATCTGCGGCCCGATCAGCGGCAGGAAGAGGTGCTTGAAGAACAGCCAGCCGAAGAACGCCATCGAGAACGGCTTGACCAGCCAGTTGACGAAGATGGTGACGAACAACCCCTTCGGCCTCTTGCCGACGCGCGCGATCGACGCGAAGTCGATCTTGAGCATCATCGGGTAGATCATCAGCCAGATCAGCACGGCGATCGGGATGTTGATCTGGCTGCCGGAGCCGAACTCCATCCCGCGCAGCGCCCCCACCACGCCGGGGAACAGCTTGCCGATCGCGACCCCGACCACCATGCACAGCGCCACCCACACCGTCAGGTAGCGCTCGAAGACGTTCATCCGCTGGCTCTGCCCGGTCACCTCGTCCGCTCCGAACTCGTCCCCGGCCTCTTGCCTACCGCCCGCGAGCCGACCGCCGCCCGCCGCCGAGCGCGCGCCGGTCGAAATCGGCGCGGCAGAGCTCCTCGGGGCCCAGGGCGCGCAGCCTTTTCACCAGCGCCGCGTCGGCCGCGAGCGTGGGATCGTGCTTCACGTCCGGCGCGACCGCAGCGAGCAGCGAGGCGCCTTCCCCGGAGAGGGCGTAGAACACCCACCGCCCGTCCTTGCGCTCGGCCACGCAGTCGGCGCGCCGCAACTCCGCGAGGTGGGCCGACACGGTCGAGGCCGCGAGCTGCAGCACCGCGGTCATCTGACAGACGCAGAGCTCACCGCCGCGCAACATGACCGCGATCCGCATGCGGGCGGGGTGGCCGAGCGCCTTGAGGCGCTGCACGGTGGACTTCAGCGACGAGCTGGCCATTTCGTAACCCAACGAAATATTTTATACTCGGCTGCGGTTGCGATTGCAAGTGGAGGCGGAACGACATGGCGGCCCGCAAGCGCGTCCTCATCCTCTGCACGGGCAACTCCTGCCGCTCCCAGATGGCCGCGGGGTGGGTCCACCGGCTGCTCGGCGGGCGCTGGGAGGCGGGTTCGGCGGGGACGCGGCCGGCCGGTCGCGTCCACCCGTTCGCGGTGCGGGCGATGGCGGAGGTCGGCGTCGACATCTCGAGCGGCGTGCCGACTAACGTCGAGCGCATCCTCGATGAGCACTGGGACCTCGTGATCACCGTCTGCGATTCGGCGAAAGAGGCGTGCCCGCTGTTCCCGCGGCCGGTGGAGCAGATTCACGTCTCGTTCCCGGACCCGGCCGAGGCCGCGGGGAGCGACGAGGAGCGCATGGCGGTCTTCCGCGCCGTGCGCGACGATATCCGCGCCCGCCTCCTGCCGGAGCTGCAACGCCGGGCGTAACGGGTCACTCGCCGGTCCGGCCCGGGAGTTCGAGCCCCTGCAGCGCGTCCGCCCCGCCCGCGAGCGGGTGGGCGCGGGTGATGCCGTGTGACTGCAACACCTTCGCCACCTTGGCGCTGGAGGCCTCGTTCGGGCAGCTGCAGCAGATCACGACGTCGCGATCGCGCGGGATCTCCCGCTCGTGGCTGAGCAGCTCCTCCATCGGGATGCGCAGTGCGCCGGGGATCGGCTGCGCCCCGGTCTCGAGGCCGCTGCGCATGTCCACCACGGCGAACTCCTCGCCGGCCTCCAGCTTGTGCCGCAAGTCGTCGGTGGTCACCCGCGCGATCGCCAGCTGCTTCCGGAACCGCCGCCGTTGCGCGAACTTCCAGGCGACCCAGACCGCCAGCGCGACGCCGGCCGCCAGCACCAGACCGTGTCCCATCCGCTCGACGTCGAAGCCGACGGCCTCGAGCTGGTCGCCGAACGCGTACCCGACGCTGCCGTACGCCGCGATCCAGAGCACGGCGCCGGCCACGTCGAAGACCAGGAACCGCCAGCGGCCGACGCCGGAGCTGCCGGCCAGGGGCGCCGCGACGGCGTTCAGGCCGGGGATGAACTTCGCAACCAGCAACGAGCGGCTGCCGTACCGAAGCAGCGCGTTTTCCGTGCGGCGCACGCACGAATCGGGTTCGAGCGCGATCCGGCAGACGAACCGCAGCACCCTGGTGCCGCGCGCCCGCCCGAGTGCGAACCAGACGTTGTCCGCGAGCAAGCACGCGGCCACTCCGGTGGCGAGGACGAGGAAGGGGTTCAGCGTACCGAGGCGGACGAGGGCGCCGCAGGCGACGAGCAGCGGTGCGGACGGCACGGGGAGCGCCGCCTGCTCCGCGAGGACCCAGAAGAAGAGCAGCGCGTAGCCGTGGCGCAGCAGAAATTCGGCCGGCCGCATCGCATCAGGCGGAGGTCAGGCGGCCCCCCGCGACGAGGTAGGCGTGGCGCACGTAGTCGGCGACCATGCGGTCGGCGTTGTAGCGCCAGGCGAGCGTCGTGATCGAGCGCTTCATCCGTTCGACCCAGCCGCGGGGCGGCGCCGTTCCCTCGCGGTCGTAGAACAGCGGCACCACCTGCTCCTCGAGCTGCCCGTACAGCGACTCCGCGTCGCGCGCCCACTGCACCGCGGGGTCCATGTGCACCCTCCCGTCGCCGATCGCGAAGCCGTTCCTGCCGTCGAACCCTTCCGCCCACCAGCCGTCGAGAACCGACAGGTTGAGGCCGCCGTTGAGCACGACCTTCTGCCCGCTGGTGCCGCACGCCTCCATCGGGCGCAGCGGCGTGTTGATCCACACGTCCACCCCCTGCACCAGGTGGCGCGCCACGTTGATGTCGTAGTCCTCGACGAAGACGATCCTGCCGGCGAAGTGCGGGTCGCGGGTGATCGCCAGCAGCTGCTGCAGCAGCTCCTTCCCGGCGTCGTCGCGCGGGTGCGCCTTGCCGGCGAACACGATCTGCACCGGCCGCGCCGGGTCGCCGAGGATCTGCGCCAGACGGCCGAGGTCGGTGAACAGGATCGTGCCGCGCTTGTAGGTGGCGAAGCGGCGGGCGAAGCCGAGCGTGAGCGCGCGCTCGTCGAGCAGCTGCGGCCGTCCGGCCCGCCGCCGCACGAACTCGACGAGGTAGCGGCGCAGCACTTCGTGGGTCTCCCACAGCTCGGCGTCGTCGGCGCCGGCGATCGGCGCCCAGGTCGCGCACTCGCTCTGGCGTGCCGGCCAGTCGCCGCCGAGGTAGCGGTCGAAGATGCGGTTCATCGACAGGGCGAGCCACGAGCGCACGTGCACGCCGTTGGTGATGTGCCCGATCGGGACTTCCTCCTCGTCGCGCCCGGGCCAGACGCGCCGCCACATCCGCCGCGCGACGTGCCCGTGCAGGCTGGAGACGCCGTTGCGCCGGCGCGAGCCGCGGATCGCCAGCACCGTCATGCACAGCGGCTCGCCGCGGTCGGCCGGGTCGACGCGCCCGAGGCCCATCATCCGTTCGGGGTCGATGCCGAGCGCGGCGCGCAGCCAGCCGAGCTCGCGCTCCACCAGCTCCGCCGTGAAGCGGTCGTGCCCCGCCTCGACCGGGGTGTGCGTCGTGAACACGGTCTGCAGCGCGGTCTCGCGCAGAGCGTCGTCGAACGACATCCCCTCGTCCTCGATCCGCTCGCGGCTGCGCTCGAGGACGACGAACGCGCTGTGCCCCTCGTTGAGGTGCAGCACCGCCGGGCGGATGCCGAGCGCGCGCAGGGCGCGCAGGCCGCCGATGCCGAGCAGCGCCTCCTGGCGGATGCGGGTGACCTCGTCGCCGCCGTACAGTCTGGCGGTCAGCTCGCGCAGGTATGGCGGGTTCGCCTCGACGTCGGAGTCGAGGAGCAGCAGCAAGGTGCGGCCGACGCGGGCCATCCACACCGCCGCGTGGAGCGTCTCCCCGTTGCACGGCAGCTCGATCACGACCGGCCCGCCGTCGGCGCCGGCGGGCCGCCGCAGCGGCAGCGCCCCGAGGTCGATGTGGCCGTACTCCTCGGTCTGCCAACCCGTCGCGTCGAAGTGCTGGCGGAAGTAGCCGCTGGCGTAGAAGAGCCCGATCCCGACCACCGGCAGGCCGAGGTCGGAGGCGCTCTTGAGGTGGTCGCCGGCGAGCACGCCGAGCCCTCCCGAGTACAGCGGCAGCGACTCGTGCAACCCGAACTCGGCGGAGAAGTAGGCGATCGGCGCGGCCTGCAGCCCGCGGGCGTTGACGGCGCACCACGATCCCTCGCCGCGCAGGTACTCCTGCAGGCGGCGGTAGTGGAAGCTGACGGTGTTCTCCAGCGACAGCTCCGCGACCCGGGCGCCGAGCGCACCTGGACCGATGCGCTTGAGCAGCGCGATCGGGTTGTGGTTGGTCTCCGACCAGCCGGCGGGGTCGAGCTGGCGGAACAGCTCGAGCACCTGCGGGTGCCAGTTCCACCACAGGTTGAACGCCAACTCGCGCAGCTTGTCTTCGGCCGAGAGCGGCGCGCTCTCGTGGGCGAACGTGTCGCCGAGCGTCCGTGAAGCGAGGTCGAGTAGCTTGCGGTTCATACGCCCTCCCCGGCCGCGGCCGGCGCCTCAGCGAGTGTGTTCGTCACCGTGTTCGTCGTGCCAGCGAGCGATCACGGCGGTCTCGCCGCACCCCGTCACCTCCGGCTCGAGCGTGGCGTGGGTCACGCCCCAGCGCTGGCGGACGAACGCCTTGATCTCGGCAAAGAGCGCCTCGATCGCCGCCCCGTCCATGTCGCGGCCGAGCGCGACGTGCGCCGTCAGCAGCCGCTGGCCGGGGCCGTTCTGCCACAGGTGGACGTGGTGCAGGCAGGCGGGGGCGAACGCCTCGCCGGTGCTCCTGACCAGGTCCTCGAGGTCCACGCTTCCCGGCGCGCCCTCGAGCAGCGTCGAGAGCGTCTCCCAGACCAGCGCCACGGCGCCGTGCAGCACGGCGAGGCCCACCGCGATCGCGGCGACCGGATCGACGTACAACCCCACCTCGGTGTGAGCGAGGAGCGCGGCGATGACCACCGCGAGCGACGCGAGGCTGTCCTGCAGCAGGTGGAGGAACGCGCTGCGCACGTTGACGTCGTCCTCGTCGTGGCGGCGGAGGAGGAACACCGAGCCGGCGTTGGCCGCCAGCGCCACCAGCGCCACCGCGAGCATGATGCCCTGCGCCACCGGCGCGGGGTGGAGGAGGCGGTGCAGGCCCTCGCGGGCGATCAGCGCCGTCACCGCGATCAGCACGAGCGCGTTGGCGAGCGCCGCGATGACCTCCGCGCGCTTGAAGCCGTACGTGTGGCGGACGGTCGGCGGCCGCCGGGCCAGCCGGCGGGCCGCCAGGGCGAGGACGACCGCCGCCACGTCGGTGAGGTTGTGCGCCGCGTCCGCGAGCAGCGCCAGGCTGCCGGCGACGAGCCCGCCGGCGACCTCGACCACGGTGATGACGGAATTGAGGCCGACCGTCATCCACAACCGCGTGTCCATGGCGCGGCCGGGGACGGCGGGTGCGTGCTCGTGCGCCACGCCGCTCACTCCGTTGCAGCCGCCAGGTCGGTCAGCAGCGGGGTGGCGGCGTCGAGGATGCCGGCCGCGGCGAGATGACGGGCGATGCGGACCGTGTCGAGCAGCTCCTCGTCCGTCGCCCCGGCCTGGCGGGCCATGTACGCCTGCGAGCGGGCGCAGTTCGCCTGCCCGCGCCCGAGCGCGGCCGCCACCGCGAGCAACGAGCGGTACTTCGCCGGGATCGTGCTCGCCTCGCGGCCGACGCTGCCGGCCGAGTTCATCGCGGTGCCGAGGAGCAGGTCGGGGGCCAGGTTCGCGAGCAGCTTCGGCCAGGCGGGCAGCGTTTCCCCCATCTTCTGGCTCATCATCGCGAGGACCTGATCCGGGGTGGGTGGGTTCTGGTTGGTCATCGTCGCTCCCTCGTTTGCTGCCATCGTATGCCAAAGGTGCACCGCATCGGGCCCGGCCGGTCGGCCGCCCCTCCGGGCGCCGTTTCGGCTCAGCCGGCGTGCGTCTCCTCGGCCGTCGTGCGGCCGCCGGTGAGCCAGTTCTTGGCGTTCTCGAACAGGTCGTAGAACACCGGCACGTAGATCAGGGTGAGGAACGTCGAGACCACCAGGCCGCCGATGGCCACGACCGCCAGCGGGGAGAGGCGCTCGAGCCCGATCGCCCACTGCAGCGCGATCGGCAGCATGCCGACGGCGGTGCCGACGGCCGTCATCAGGATCGGCCGCGTCCGCACCCGGACGGAGCCGGTGAGCGCGTCGTGCAGGCTCTCGCCGCGCGCCCGTGCCTCCTCGATGAAATCGATCAGCAGGATCGAGTTCTTCACCACGATACCGGCGAGCAGGATCATCCCCATGAACGCCGGCATGCACTGGTGCTTGCCGACGATCATCATCGACCAGGTGGCGCCGATCATCCCGAGCGGGATCGCGACCATGATCGTGAGCGGGTGCAGGAACGACTTGAACGCCGGGATGAGCGAAAAGTAGAGCAGCACGAGGCCGAGGACGAGCGCCGCCATCAATGCGGAGAACGCCTCGTCCATGGTCTTGCGTTCCCCCTCGTCGGTGATGGTGTAGCCGGCGGGCAGCTTCAAGCCGGCCATCGCCTTGTCCACGTTGGCGTTGATGTGGGTCACGGCGTGCACGCTGCGGTAGCCGAGCACGTCCACGGTCGGCGTGATCTCCTGGTGGGTGTACAGCGTCGGCACCGTCGCCGTCTCGATACGGCCGAGGCTGGCGAGCGGGACCGGGCCGCGCGGGGTCATGATCGGCAGCGACTCCAGTCGGCCCGGGGAGTCGCGGCGGGGGCCACGGGCCTGCACCCACACCGCGAACGAGTCCTGGTTGGGCACCCGGAACAACGTGGCGGGCACCCCGCGCACCTGGGCGCCGACCTGCGCCGCGACCGCGGCGGCGTTGACGCCGTAGATCGAGAGGCGCTCCGCGTCGGGGAGGAAGCGGTACTCGACGCGGTCGAGCGTCCAGGTGGGGACGACCGCGGTGATCCCGCCGGCGGTCATCAGGCGCTGCTGCACCTGCCGGCGCAGGCCGTCGAGCACGGCCGGGTCGGGGCCGGAGATCATCAGGTCGACGGTCGAGCGGATGGTGGAGAGCGGCGTCGCGCCGTAGTCGAACGCGGCCGGGAACCGCATCCCTGGGATCCGTTGCAGCTCGGCGAGGACCCGGCCCTCGATGGCCCACATCGTCTCCTGGCGCTGGAAGCGGTTGACGAGGTGGACCGTGATGAACGCCTGCTGCGGGTTGCGGCCGGAGCCGAACGAGAGCACCCCGGGCTCGGAGCCGAGCGTGCTCGAGGTCATGGTGACGCCGGGCACCCGCCAGATCGCCTTCTCGGCCGTGGTCAACAGCGTCTCGGTCTGTGCCAGCGACGTGTTCGGGTAGCTCTCGAACGTGACGCGGAAGATCCCGGTGTCCATCGGCGGCATCAGATCGCGGCCGATGAGCGGGATCACCTTGCGGCTGGAGAACGCCAGCAGCATCATCGCCGGCATGATGAAGAGGAACTTGTAGCGCAGCGCCACGCCCACCGTCCGCACGAAGAACTCCTGGATCGGGTGCAGGATCTTGCCCTGCACGAAGCGGTCGAGCGCGAGTTCCCAGCGGAAGCGCTCCATCTTGCCGCCGAGGCGGAGGATGAACGGCGCCAGGATCGGCAGGATCGTGACCGACACCAGGTACGAGGCGATCAGGGCGATCGAGAGCGTGAGCGAGAGCGGCCGCAGCACGGTCTGGACGAAGCCGCCGATCCAGATGATCGGCACCAGCACCACGACCGTGGCGTAGGTGCCGGAGAGGATCGCCAGCATCACCTCCTGGGTGCCGCCGACGACGGCGTCCTCCAGCTTCTCCCCGAGCTTGTGGTAGTGGCGCTCGATGTTCTCGAGGACGACGATCGCGTCGTCGAGCAGCATGCCGACGCCGAGGATCACGCCGGTCAGCGTCACCATGTCGAACTCGAACCCGAACAGCCACATGAACGCGAACGTGATGAGGTAGGTGAACGGGATCGAGATGCCGGCGAGGAGCATGCCGCGGGTGTCGGCGAGGAAGAGGAAGATGACGATGACGGTCATGATGATCGCGTCGCGCAGCGCGTCCACCATGTTCGAGACGCTGGTGTGGATCAGCTCGCCCTGGGTGTCCGCGACCGCGAACTGGAGACCCGGGTACTGTCTCTCGAGCTGCGGCAGGTGGGAGAGCACCGAATCGATCGTCGGCATCGCGAAGCCGGAGAGCGCGCGCTGGATGTTGATCCCGATCGCCGGCTTGCCGTTGCCGTGGAACGCCGATTGCCGCTCCTGGATCCCGACGTGGACATCGGCCACGTCGCGCAGGTACACCGGGGGGCCGGGCGCCGCGCTGACCACGATGCCGGCGACCTCGTCGGGGCGGACGAACTCCCCCTGGCTCTTGAGCAGGATCTGGCTCCCCTGCGAGAGCACGAGGCCCTCCGGGGTGTTGCGGTTCCAGGTGGCCAGCGCCTCGGCCACCTGCCCGGGCGCGAGGTGGTACGCCTGCAGCCGGTTGGGGTCGAGGTCCACCTGCACGACGCTCTGGTAGCCGCCGAACACCTCGACGTTTTCGACGCTCGGGAGGCGGAGCAGCGTCTCCTTGATCGGGTTCTCGGCCAGGCGGCGGACCTGCGCCAGGTCGAGGTGCGAGCCCGGTTTCGGCGTCACCGCGAGGGTCAGCACGGCCGGCGTCGCGGAGGAGACCTTGTACACCTGGAACGGCCGGATGTCGGGCGGGAGCAGCGGGCGGATCTTGTTGAGCGAGTTGGAGACGTCGGTCGCCGCCGAGTCCAGACCCTTCTTGTACTGGAACTCCGCGGTCACCACCGAGACCTCGTCGTTGGCGGTCGAGGTGACGCGGCGCACCAACTCGATCGTCTTCAGCTCCTTCTCGATCACGCGGCTGACGTCGCTCGCCACGTCGCCGGCCGAGGCGCCCGGCCACACCGTGACCACGGCGATCTGCGGCCGCTCGCTGTCGGGAAAGAGGTTCACCGGCATCTTGAAGAAGCCGACGACCCCGACCACGGCCAGCAGCAGCACCACCGAGAGGAGCAGGTGCGG
>JAJXUY010000045.1 GCA_021782525.1 Acidobacteriota bacterium
GCGTCTCGCGGCAGGTACTCGCGGGAGTTCCACCCGGGCGTGGAGTATTGCGCGATCTACTGGCACTTCCTCGACGTCGTGTGGGTGGTCATGTTCGCGATACTGATGTTCCCCGCCTGAGAGTGCCGCCGGCGCCGGGCCTCTCGCTGCGTTGCGCTCGCCCCGCTCGCGTCCTCATGTAGCCTCCGGCTACACTCCGGCGCGGCGGGGTTCGCGCGCCTTGCGATAGGCCCACCGGCGGCGGCACGGCTACACGCCGCGAGTCGCTCGGCCCTGCCTTCGGTCGAGGTGTTGGTAGGGGAGGCGCTCGAGGCCGCGCGGCTTGCAGCCGGCGCGGCCCGCCTGGCTCACGGCCATGCGTCTCCTGCGCCCTGTGCCCGGAGCCCGGTGTTTCGTGCGACAATCGGGGGCCGTGAACGTGCAGGAGTTCATCGAAAAGTGGCGCAAGGCCGAGTTGCGGGAGCGGCAGGCGTGCCACGAGCACTTCCTCGACCTCTGCGACCTGGTCGGCCACCCGAAGCCCGCCGCCGACGACCCGACGGGCGAGCGCTTCTGCTTCGAGCGCGGGGCGCGCAGGCTCGGCGGCGAGGACGGCTGGGCCGACGTCTGGAAGAAGGGATACTTCGGCTGGGAGTACAAGGGCAAGCACAAGGACCTCCAGGCCGCCTACAGGCAGCTCAACGGTTACCGCGAGGACCTCGAGAACCCACCGCTGCTCGTCGTCTGCGACATGGAGCGTATCGAGGTCCACACCAACTTCACCAACACCGACTCCCAGGTCCACGACCTGACGTTTGCCGCCCTCCAGACGCCGGAGGGGATGCGCACGCTGCGGGCGGTCTTCTTCGACCCCGAGAGCTTGCGGCCGAACCGGCGGCGGGTGGAGATCACCGAGGCGGTCGCGCGCCAGATCGGCCAGCTCGCGCAGGCGCTGCGCGGTCGCGGCGTCGAGCCGCACACCGCCGCCCGCTTCCTCGACCGCCTCGTCTTCTGCATGTTCGCCGAGGACGTCGGTCTGCTGCGCAAGGGCCTGTTCACCGAGGTGCTCGGCCGCGCCCGCCAGGACCCGGCGCGGCTGCGCCCGATGCTCGGGGACCTCTTCGCCAAGATGGCGACCGGCGGCTTCTTCGGCGCCGACGAGATCAAGCGCTTCAACGGCAACCTGTTCAACGACGCGGCGGTGGTCGAGCTGCAGCCGGACGAGATCGGCCTCCTCGATGCGGCGGCCCGGGCGGACTGGAGCGACGTCGAGCCCGCGATCTTCGGGACGCTGTTCGAGCGCGGCCTCGACCCCGACAAGCGCTCCCAGATCGGCGCCCACTTCACCAGCCGCGAGGACATCGAGACGCTCGTCGAGCCGGTCGTCATGCAGCCGCTCCGGCGCGAATGGGACGAGCGCCGCACGATGGTCCTCAACGTCCTCGCCACCGGCAAGCGCAGCCCGACCGGCAAGGAGAAGCCGCCGGCGGGAGCGGCGCTCGCGAAGGCCCGGCGCGAGGCCGACACGCTCGTGCGCAACTTCCTCGACCGCCTCACCACGGTCAAGGTGCTCGACCCCGCCTGCGGCTCCGGCAACTTCCTCTACGTCACCCTGCAGAAGCTCATGGGACTCGAGCGCGAGGTCCTGGGTTTCGCCGCGGCGCACGGCGTGCCGAGCTTCATCCCCAAGGTGGACCCGCTCCAGCTCCACGGCATCGAGATCAACCCCTACGCCGCCGAGCTGGCGCAGATGGTCGTCTGGATCGGCTACCTGCAGGCGCTCGACCGCCAGGGGTTTCACCTCCCCGACGACCCGGTGCTGCGGCCGATGGACAGCATCGAGTGCCGCGACGCGATCCTCGACCTCGCCGACCCCGAGCACCCGAAGGAGCCCGACTGGCCGGCGGTGGACTACATCGTCAGCAACCCGCCGTTTCTCGGCGGCAAGCTTTTGCGGCGCGGGCTCGGGGACGACTACGTTGATCAGCTCTTCGAGGTCTGGGCCGGCCGCGTGCCACGCGAGGCCGACCTGTGCTGCTATTGGTTCGAGAAGGCGCGCCAGCACGTCGAGGCGAAGAGGTGTCAGCGGGCGGGACTGCTCGCTACGCAAGGCATTCGCGGCGGTGCGAACCGGAAGGTGCTCGAGCGCATCAAGGAAACCGGCGACATCTTTTTCGCCGTCAGCGATCGTGAGTGGGTCCTCGATGGTGCGAACGTTCACGTGTCGATGGTGGGACAGGACGATGGGAACGAGCAGACGCGGGCGCTTGATGGCGTCACGGTCGCGCAGATCAACGCGAACCTGACCGCGTCGGCCGACCTCACGTCCGCCTCGCGGCTGGCGGGGAACCTGGGTTTGTGCTTCATGGGCGACACCAAGGGCGGGCGGTTCGAGGTCGAGGACGGTGAGGCGCTCGAGCTGCTGCAGCAACCCAACCCGCACGGCAAGCCCAACTCGGACGTCATCGTGCCGTGGGTCAACGGTGTCGACGTGACGCGCCGCAACCGCTGGATGTGGATCGTCGATTTCGGAACCTCACGCCGCGAACCCGAGGCGGCGCTGTACGAGGCGCCGTTCGCTATCGCCCAGAACCGCGTGAAGACCGCACGGGCATCATCGCGGACCACAATCGGCGAATGGTGGCGGCATGAGCGTCCTCGCGTTGATATGCGCCAGGCGCTCGCGCCCCTGTCGCGCTTCATTGCCACACCGTCCTTGACGAAGTACCGGTTTTTCGTCTTGATGGAAGCCCCGACGCTCCCCGACCACCAGGTCTTCGCGTTCGTACTGAACAGTCATACCAATCTTGGTGTTCTGCACTCTCGCATCCATGAAGTGTGGGCGCGAGCGCAGGGGACACAGCTGCGAGAGCGGGAGTCCGGGTTCCGATATACACCAACGAGTTGCTTCGAGACGTTCCCGTTCCCGTGGCCGCCGGGGAAGGAGCCGCAGGACGACGCGCGGGTGCAGGCGATCGCGGCGGCGGCGAAGGAGCTGGACGAGCTGCGCTGCAACTGGCTCAACCCGCCCGAGTGGACGCGCCTGGAGGTGCTCGAGTTCCCCGGCTCGGCCGACGGCCCGTGGGCGCGCTACGTCCACGACCCCGACGCGCGCGGCATCGGCACCGTCCGCTACCCGCGCACGGTCGCCAAGGACGCCGAGTGCGCCGTCCAGCTCAAGGCCCGCACCCTGACCAACCTGTACAACCAGCGCCCGACCTGGCTCAGCCTCGCCCACGACAAGCTCGACGCTGCCGTCTTCGCCGCCTACCGCTGGGAACCCTCCATGTCCGACGACCAGCTCCTCAAGTCCATCCTCGGCCTCAATCTCGAGCGTGGGACGGCCCAGACTGCCTCCTTGCGAGGTATGAGAATGGGAGAACCCGATGACCACACCTAGGGACAGGGCGCGTTTCTGGCAGGGCTTC
Source organism: Acidobacteriota bacterium (assembly GCA_021782525.1). Next base: position 3,408 of record JAJXUY010000045.1, read on the forward strand.
TTGCGGGCTGCCGAGGTCGAACCCCGCAGCCCGGCGCCGATTCAAGGTGCCTCTGGGTTGTGGCATCCCGTGGTAGCCCTCGGTATCGACGACGCTCGCCACCGTGCAGTCATCGTGTCTGGGGACGCCGACGGGCGGTCTGCTGCCCTAGCCCAAGCAGACCTTGAGCGCGCATTCCTGGGCTGGCATCTTATCTACGCACGGCCCATTCTCATTAGCATCGCCCGTGCCGCGGCCGCCCTAAGCGCGTACTTTGGAAAGGCCACCGTCACGATTGGGGACCTAAAGTCTTTCAGCGGCGGTGGGGAGGTTCAAGAAGACACCAAGAGGCGAACGGAGATGGTCGCCAAGGACGTAATCTTCCCAGCGCTTGGTGCCTTCGACCGTGCTAGCGTTGACGTCGTTGCGGCGATTCAGGACGGAATATCCCAGCTCTCGCGCCTCGAATTTCTGGGCTCGTCGGCCGCGCAAGACGATCCTGACGCTGTAGTCCTTCGGCTTGGCCAGCTCGCTGCATTGGATCCAGCCGAAGTTGATCGTCGGCTGGGTGTCTGTTCCATTCCGCTGTACGAGTTCACGGACGCAGAAGCGGAAGTGCTCTGCTCCGCAGAGGACATCGAGCATTGCAGGGCGGTCTTGACCTCCAAACAGATCATTCAGTACTTCTTTCCTCCTCCTGACCATCTTGCGCTTGGCCTGATCGAAAAGGGGGCCTTGTCGCCGGCTCAAGTTGCGGAAGGAGTGGCGCGAGCACCGATCTTGGGCCACCCATTCGGTCCTAATGAGCTCGTGAGATGTGGTGTCGAGTTGGCAGGAATCGTCGACAGCCTTAGGGAGCGAGGCTACATCGCTGAAGGCGAGATATCAACGGAACTAACGACGGCAGGCGAGGCGGTGCGGCAGTCGGTGAGGTTTCGTCCTCGCGAAGGGGTGTTGGCCCGATTGGCGCGGGTCGTGTCGGTGAAGATCGACCTCTCTCTGGGTGACCTCTTTGGGTCGCACCGGTAGATACGAGTACCAGCTGTCACCATCTCACATTGTGGGGCGGAATCAGGGAGATGAGCCCAATACAGCTAGCGAAGGGGCTCTGAGCCGCCCGAACCTGCCTTTCGGCAGCAAGGAGCGAGGCGACGATTGCTCCAACGCCTTGCGGATGCCTCCTGCTCATTCAGCGCCGTGACGACGGGTGGTTAACGGGGGATGCCGGGCGCACTTAGGGTGCCAGGTACGCATTTAGCGGACTTCTGGCGATGGCATGTCATTGGCTGCGTCTCCCCGCGAGATCTCGTTCAAAGTCGCCCGGCCGCTCGGCGCGCCCAGCGCCGGTGGCCTATCTGTAAACCTCGTGCCGGTGGCCGCTGTTCACGAGTAGAACCACCAAGTCCTCGTCGCCGACCTCGCAGGCGACGCGTTACTCTCCACCGCGGAGCCGGGACGTCGCCTGCTGGCCCGCCAGATCGTGCCGAGGCCTCGTGGGCGCGGACTGCGGGGGTGCCACGTCCACGCGTATCGACAGTGCTGCCAAACTTCGAAACTATCACGATGTCGCTATGCTGGCGTAGGACGCCTTCATCTGAGTCGAGGGTGGGAGGTTGGGGATGCCGCGGTGGCCGTGGGTGTCCGACGCGGGGGCGGCGCACCACCTGTGCTGCCGGACAGCGCGCGGGGAGCGCCTTCGCGAGCCTGACGTGCGGCGGGGACCAGGCGGCACTGGCCGGTCGTAGCAAGGACGCACACTGACGCGGGCGCACGAGCTGGTGACGTTGGTGGGGGTGAAGGTCTAGCCACAACGAGTGAGCGATTTGGTGGTGGCGATGGGGATGAGCGCAAGGAACGGGAGGCGGGCGCTGGCGCGTGCGGTGGCCAGCGAACGGGAGAGGCGGCTGGTCCACCAGGGCCGGCTTGCCCTTCAGGACCGCCTCGTGGGCATCGAGGCCGGTGATTCACCCAAGAGGGTGAGGTCGTGATACAAACGGGTGCCGATACGATCGATATGCCGAGGGGGCGTCGGCGGCCGTGTGCCGAGAGCGGATGATGTTGTTACTTGTCATTAGCTGTGGGTGAGAGGGTTATAGAATGGAACGTCTCACACGGGTACAATCCATTCCAGAGGTGTCCTATGAGCTTCCTGAAGAACCGTTTCGTTCGGACTGTTGGCCTTGCGGGCGCGCTTGGCGCGAGCACGCTCGGCCTTGACGGCATCACGACGCGTGACGCGCGCGCGGCGGATGCTGGTGCGTCACACTCGTCACTATGCGCGACGGCACAGAGCACCCAACAGATCTTCACGTACTACCTTCCCGTCCTCGCGAACGTGCACGGTGCGAACGGGAGCGACTGGCGCTCGACCGTGCGCTTCCGCGTGCTCGGCACGCCTGGCGTGAACGCGCACTACACCATCCAAGCGCACCGGCGCGGCCAGCAGGCCCAACCAAGCGACCCCACCAGCGGCACGTACACCGCGTGCGGGTCGTGCAGCCAGACGTTCACCAACATCCTCGACAATCTCATGGACGCGAGCGGCCAGCCCATGCACCTCACCGGCGCATACTGGGGCGAAGTCAAGAGCGACACCCCCCTCGGGATCGACTCGAGCACGACCAGCAACCACTCCTCGGACGGCAGCAACCAAGGCGGGGATTACGAAACCCTCGACGCGCGCACCGTCTGGACGAACCCCCACCTCGCGCACCGCGGCGACATCATCGAATTCCCCCTCGACGGCACGAGCCAGACCCGAGAAAACCTCATCCTCTTCGCCCTCCCCCTCAACACGACCGACTACAGCGGCCCCACCATCAGCGTCAACACCGAACTCCTGGACATGTACGGGAACACCATCGACGGCGCAAGCACCAGCCTCACCCCGGGAGAATTCGTACAATTCAGCCCGCTCGCGCCAGCGCTCACCAACGGCAAAACCCTCAACCCCGGCGACGTCCTCAGACTACGACTCGGCAGCGACGGCGGAACAGGCGACTTCCTCCTCTACGCCAACAAAAGCGAAGTCGACAACGTCATCACCACAAGCCAAGACCCAAGCAACAAGACGGGGTACATCATACCCTTAGTAACGAGCGCAGAGTACCGCGACCTCCCCCAAACAGTCGAGCAGAACGATATCTTCGCGACGCGCGTGGCCATCACAAGCAGACCCGGCACGACCATCGACCGCGTCCTCCTCGACACGAGCGGCAGCGGCACATGGGACAACAACTTCACAGGCAACAGCACCAACCAATACGTGCTCGAAACCAGCGGCGCAGCACTCGCCACAGGCACGTGGACGCCGAAGATGCGCGCCCTCATCACGGACAACCGCGTCACCTATGCGCGCGACTTCACCGGCAACACGTTCACGGTGAACCCGGAACACAACGGCTACATCGCCACCTACGACAACGCCAAGAACTTCATCATGAACAATCTTGACCTCGTGTCGAAGTGGGCGAGTTATGGGACCATCGACGGTAAAGTATATCCACCATCACAATGGAAGACGTGGTGGCAAGAGTCCTTCGATGGAAACCCAACGAATGGCGAAGTCGATCACCTGGTCTTCAACGACGTTGGGAATGACCTTACTGGCAATATTCTCCAATTGGTGTACAAAGATGGAACGATAACTCCACTCTATGGCCTCCCTGAGCAGGAGTTTGATCAGTTCCGCCGAGCCGTGAAGGCCACGTTGCCTCCATCGTAATCTCCACCGCCGTGACCTGTCCTTCATCTGTCGCAGAGACCACGCCACGTTTCCACGCAACGGTCCACTATGAGTCTCGACGAACTGTTCCGGCACCTCGACGAGAGTTATGTCCAACGCCATGTTCTCGCCCCTCATGATGAAGCACGGCGACGCTTTCAATAGGGGGTGCCAGGTACGCATTTCGCGGATTTCTGGCGATGGCATGTCATCTGCTGCGCCTCCCCTCGAGATCTCGTTCAAAGTCGCCCGGGCGCTCGGCGCGCCCTGTGCTCGTGGCCTATCTGTAAACCTCGTGCCGGTGGCCGATGTTCAGGAGGAGAACCACCAAGTCGTCGTCGCCGACCTCGCAGGCGACGCGTTACTCTCCACCGCGGAGCCGGGACGTCGCCTGCTGGCCCGCCAGATCGGGCCGAGGCCTCGTGGGCGCGGACTGGTCGGCAGCGCGTCGCCGCCGGCCTCGATACGCCGGAACTTGACGCGAATCCTTACCTGACCTAGAATTCAGTAAGGAGGTCGCGTGCCCAAGTCCACCATCACGAGCAAGGGTCAGACGACGGTGCCGCGGGAGGTGCGGGAGCGCCTCGCGGTCGGCGAGGGCGACGTCCTGCAGTGGGAGATCGTCGGCAACGCCGTCCGGGTCCTGGTTCCCCGCGGGGCGTTCCTGCGCCGGCGAGGGACGATCCGCAGCGGCCCGGGCTCCACCGTGGCCGACGTCCGCGCTGCGCGTCGCAGGCGGGGTGCAGAACCCCGATGAAGCGCGTCCTCGTCGACACCAACGTCATCGCGTCGTTCCTGACCGACCGCAACCCCGCGCAGCAGGCGAAAGCCGCCGCGCTGTTCGAAGCAGCCGAAGCGCGCCGCGTCGAGATCGTGGTGGCCCAGCTGGTCGCGGCCGAGCTGGTCTACGTGCTGCGAAACGTGTACGCCGTGTCGCGCGTCGAGGCCGCAGCGACGCTGAAGGACCTACTCGCCCTGCCCGGCCTGCGGGCGGTGGATACGCTCCCCTGGCCTCGGCTCTTCGAGCTGTGGCCCGGTGTCGTGCCGGATTTCGCGGACGCGGCGCTGGCCGCGATCTGCGAGGCCGAGGCCGGGAGCGCGATCGCCACCTTCGACGCGACGTTCCGCCGCCGTCTGGCGCGTCTCGGTATTCCGTCGCACTGGTAGCCGACAGATCGGTCCGCGGAGGTACCGGGTCAACGCGTATCGACGGTGGTGGCGGCAGGAGTTCGACACTGGTGCGACAGAGGTCCTGCGTCCAGGCGAATCCGCTCTGTCGGCGGCGACGGGCGTGGCTGTCCCCTGTGAGCCATGATTTGACAGGCGTGCGCCCCCGCCATCGAGGTATGCGGGTCCGACTGACAAGTGGGAGGTTGGCTGGAGCGAAAACAAGGTATATATTGTGAGTGAGATGGAACTCCAGCGGATCCTCGCGCTGGCCGATGGCCACCGAAGACCGCGGCGCTCGCGGCGTGAGTGCAGGCTCTGTTCCCGGTGGGGACCACGCCCGTGCTCGTCGGCGGCGTGGCCGTCGAGCTCTACACCGGAGGCGCCTACGTGACGGGGGATCTCGACTTCGTCGGGCACGTCTCCGCCGCGGTCGCGGCGAGGCTCGCCGCCTCCGGGTTCACCCGCAGCGGGCGGCACTGCCTGCACGAGCCGGGCCAGGTCTTCATCGAGTTCCCTGGCGAGGCGCTCGGACCTGGA
>JAJXUY010000046.1 GCA_021782525.1 Acidobacteriota bacterium
CAGGTCGAGGTAGCGGTAGCGCAGGCGCAGCTCCTCGGAGGCGTTGACGCGGTCCTCGACCACGAACGGCGGCGTCTCGGCCACGGTGAGCAGCTCCACCGCCTCGGCGACCACCTCGATCTCGCCGGTCGGCATCTCCGGGTTGACGGTTTCGGGCGAGCGCGCGGCCACGGTGCCGACGATCCGCACCACATCCTCCTGCGAGAGCCTCTCCCCCGCCTCGCGCAGCTCGTCGCGCAGCAGCACCTGCGCCCAACCCTCGCGGTCGCGCAGGTCGACGAACACGATCCCGCCCAGGTTGCGGCGCCGGCGCACCCAACCGACCAGCTCGACGCGGCGGCCGATGTCGGCCGCCCGCAGCCGGCCGCAAAACGGCCGTTCGAACGCTCCCGTCAACCGCTCGCCCATCCCGACCTCCTGTGATCCGCCAGCGGCCGGATTCTATCAGGGCGGGCCGACCGATCTCCGCTACACTGCCGCCGTCGGACGGAGGTGATCGTGAAGGTGATCGGCACGGTACTCGGATCGGGCGCGGCTTCCTTGCTGGCCCTCGTGGTCACCGCGGGCACGGCGGCGGGACAGGCGACGCCCGCGCCGGCGACCACTCAACCCCTGGCCGCCGCGGCGCCGACACCGATTCCGATCGGCACGACCACGGTCAAGCTGCCCGAGCCGCGCCGCACGAGTGCGACCTCGCTGGAACAGGCGCTGCTCGGCCGCCAGGCGCCACGGCGGTTCGGGGCGGCTCCGCTGACGCTCGAGGAGGTCGGGCAGTTGCTCTGGGCGGCGCAGGGGATCACCGGGACAGGCCGCCGGGCCGCGCCTTCGGCGGGGGCCCTCTACCCCATCGAGGTCATCCTGGTGGCTGCCGACGTGACCGGGCTCCCGCCCGCGGTGTACCGCTACCGCCCGGCGACGAACGACCTCGTGCGCATCGCGGAGGGCGACCGCCGGCCCGCGATCGCCGAGGCGTGCCACTTCCCGCCGCTCGTGGACGCGCCCGCGATCTTCGTCCTCACGGGGATCGAGGCGCGGACGGCGAAGGTCTACGGGCCGCAGGCGCCGAAGCTCGTGGCGCTCGAGGCGGGCGCCGCCAGCCAGGACCTCTCACTCGAGGCGGTGGCGCTCGACCTCGGGTGCGGCATGATGGTCGAGTTCGAGCAGGCGAAGCTGGAGAAGGCGGCCGCGGTGGGACCGGGAGAAACCCCGTACACGGTGTTCGTGGTGACCCGGCTCGAGCCGCAGGCCGCTCACTGATCGGACAGATTGCTCGAGGTGATGACGCCGTTCGGGTCCACGGTCATCATCCGGATCGTGACGCGCGTCTCGCGCGTCGAGCCGGGGAGCCCACCCATCCCCTGTAGCTCGTGGCGCATCCGCCAGACGTAGAGGGTGCCGGTCTCCGACGCCGACACCTGCGTGGGCGGGCCGTAGCGCGCGATCGCCTCGTCGATCTTGCGGCCCCGCCAGTCGGGGTCAGCCGGCGCCGAAGCGCACCCGACCAGCGCAGCGGCGAGCACGGCGCACGCCGCAACCATAACGAGGGCACGTCGCGATCTCATGGTGATCCTCCCGTGCGGCGATTGTACACGACCGCGCCGGGCGGCCGTGCCGTCTCACTCGGCCGCGGGCGACGGCCCGGCCGCGCCCCCCGGGGGCTTGCGCCGCCGGCGACGCCGCCGCTTCTTCCCCGGCTCCGCGGGCGCCGCCGGAGGCGCCGGAACCGCGGGACTCGGCGCCGTCTCGGCACCGCGCCGCGGCGCGTCGTGGCGCGCATGCGCTTGCGGCCGCGGGCGCGGCAGCACGGGGCGGAACATCGAGTCCTCGGCGAACTTCACCGGGATCGTGGCGCCGAGCAGCTTCTCGATCGCCGGCAGCGAGAAGACGAAGTTCTCGCACGCGAGCGAGATCGCCTTCCCCTCGGCGCCGGCGCGCGCCGTGCGTCCGACGCGGTGCACGTAGTCCTCCGGGTCCTGTGGGAGGTCGTAGTTGATCACGTGCGAGACGCCCTCGATGTGGAGGCCGCGCGACGCGACATCGGTGGCGACCAGGATCGGCAGCGTCCCGTCCTTGAAGTCGGAGAGCACTTTCAACCGCCGGCGCTGGATCACCGAGCCCGTCAGCCCACTGGCGTCGAAGCCGTGCCGCTCGAGCCGCTCGACGAGACGGCGCGCCTCCTCGCGGGTGTTGACGAAGACCATCGTGCGGCTGGTCCCCTCCTGCTCGAGGAGCCCGAGCAGCAGGGAGAACTTCTCGCGCGCGCCGACGTGGTACAGCGCCTGCTCCAGCCGGTCCGGGGTGATCTCCTCCGGGTTGACGACGATCTCCGCGGGGTTGCGCATCTCGTTGTAGCCGAGCGCCAGCACCCGGGGCGAAAGGGTCGCGGTGTAGAACATCGTCTGGCGGCGGGAGGGCGGCGGCAACCGCCGGGTGATCTCGCGCAGATCGTCGACGAACCCCATGTCGAACATGCGGTCCGCCTCGTCCACCACGAACACCTCGACCTGGCGCAACGAGGTCACGCCCTGACGCAGGTAGTCGAGCAGCCGGCCGGGGGTCCCGACCAGGATGTCGACGCCGTGCAGCAGCTCGTCGCGCTGCTCGCGGTAGTCCATCCCGCCGAACACCGCCTCGGTGACGAGCCCGGTGTGCCGCCCCAGCTTGCCGGCGTCGTCGGCGACCTGAACGACCAGCTCGCGCGTCGGCGCGATGACGAGCGCCCGCGGCACCCGCGGCTCGGGCGCCGGCTTGGCCAGCAGCTTGGTGAAGATCGTGACCAGGTACGCGGCCGTCTTGCCGGTCCCGGTCTGCGCCTGCGCGGCCACGTCGCGCCCCGCCAGCGCCAGCGGCAACACCTCGGCCTGCACCAGCGTGCAGCGCCGGAAGCCGGCGTCGTCGAGACCCTGCTGCACCTGGGGAAGGAGGTCGAACTCGGAGAACGTGCGTTGCGAAAACAGCGTACTCGGTGTACTCACGCCGCCAGTATACTCGTCCGCCGCGGCCCGGCCGGGCGCCCGGCGGCGGCCGGCGCCAGGCCCTTGGCTCCGGTGCCGGCTTTTGCTACGGTTGCAAGATGCTGCCTCCCCCGACGACCTCCGAGCCGCGCGCCGACGAGCACGCTCCTGCCTCACCGCGGCGCACCTCCACGGCGCTCCTCGCCCTGATCGCGCTGGCCGGTCTCACGTACGTCGCCGGCCTCAACCTGTTGCCGCTCACCGACCCCGACGAGGTGTTCTACGCGCAGACCGCGCGCGAGATGCTGCAGCACCACACCGTGCTCACGCCGCTCATGTTCGGGCAGCCGCAGTTCGAGAAGCCGCCGCTCACCTACTGGTGCCTGATGGCGTCGTTCTCGGCGTTCGGCGTGACCCCGTGGGCGGCGCGCCTGATCCCTGCCGTGTTCGGCCTGCTCGGCGTGGCCGCCACGTATTTCCTCGGCCGGCGCGTGCTGCCCGAGCGGACCGCGGCGCTCGCGGCGCTGATCCAGGCGACCTCGCTCCTCGTCCTCGGCCAGTCGATCGCGCTCCTCACCGACATGGTCCTCACCTCACTCATCGTGGTCAGCATGTGGGGGTTCTACCTGTGGTTCGTGGAGCGGCGGCCGCGCTGGATGTACCTCTTCGCGGTCGCCGCGGCGCTCGCCGTCCTGGCCAAGGGGCCGGTGGGGATCATCATCGAGCTGCTGGCGATCGTCGCGTTCCTGCTGGTGACGGGCGAGCGCGCGGCGCTCAGGTCGTTCCTCGTCCATCCCTGGTGGCTCGCCTTCCTCGCGATCGCGGCCCCGTGGTACGTGTACGCGACGCTCACCTACGGCCGCGCGTTCACCGGCGAGTTCTTCATCCACGACAACTGGGACCGGATCCTGCGCGCCGAGCACACCAACTTCGACAACCAGTACTTCTACCCCGCCGTGATCGTCGTCGGGATGTTCCCCTGGACGCCGTTGCTCGCCCTGCTCGGCGCCGGATGGAAGAAACACCGCCCGCTCGTGACCTTCCTCGGGATGTGGCTGCTCGCGGTGTACGTGATCTTCGCCATCGCCCACTCCAAGCTCGCGAGCTACATCCTGCCGCTGTTCCCGGCGCTCGCCGTCGTTCTCGCGCTGTCGCTCGAGTCGCTCGCGGGAGCACGCCGCCGCACGGCCGTCTCCGCCGCCCTGTTCGCGCTGTTCGGCGCCGGGATGATCGCCGCGCCGTGGCTCGCGCACGGCCCGCTCGCCGCCCAGCTGCGCCCGTTGCTGCTCGCCGTGGCGGCGTTCGGGGTCGTCCAGGTCGCGTGCGGCGCGCTGTTGCTCCTGCGCCGGACTGCGCCGGTCATCGCCCTCAACGCGGCCGGGTTCCTGGCGGTCGTCCTCGTGTGCTTCCTCTCCCTTCCCGCGGCCGCCACCGACGGCTTCACCGACGCCGACACGGCGCGGATCGTCGCCGAGCACGGGCTCGCCGGCGAAACGATCGTCGCGAGCAAGCTCTACGCCCGCGGCGTCAACTTCTACACCGGCAACCCGATCGCCGTCATGGACACGCGCGCCAACCCGTTCTGGAGCCCGCACCCGGTGCCGGTGCTGTGGCAGGACGACCAGATCCGCGCGTTCTTCGACGACAAGCCGAAGGTGCTGTGCGTCGTCCGCCCGGGCGACGTGCGCCGCCTCGATCGCCTCTTCGGCCCGACGCGAACGACCAAGGTGCTCTCGGACCAGTTCGACCGCATGGTCGTCCTCAGCGTCAAAAACTAGGGTCAGGGCGATCGCCTGCGCCACCGCTCGTGTGCGCCGCCGATCTCGGACCATCTGCGTTGTCGGGCTGCGGCGGCTCCGATCCTCATGTAGCCTCCGGCTACACTCCGGTCCGACCGCCTGGCCCTCCTAGCAGCTGGCCCAACCTCGGCGACGCGGCTGCACGCCGTGCCTCCTTCGCCCTGCCAGTAGCGTTCTCCTCCTTCCAGAGCCCGGGTCCCGGTCCTCGGACCACGGACCACGGACCACGTCGTTCCCGTGCCCGGGGTCCGTCCCCGGCCTTCACGCCAGCTTGCTGTGGCGGTAGCCGTAGCTGGCGTAGAGCACCAGGCCGATGACCAGCCACACCAGGAAGCGCAGCCAGGTCACCAGCGGCAGGCTCGCCATGAGGTAGCCGCAGAGCACGATCCCGAGGATCGGGATGACCGGGAAGAGAGGCACCCGGAAAGGCCGCTCGACCTCACTGCGGGTGCGGCGCAGCACGAGCACGCCGGCCGAAACGATCATGAACGCGAACAGCGTGCCGATCGAGCACAGCTCGGCGACCACGTTGATCGGGGTCAGCGCCGCCGACACCGCCACGATCGAGCCGGTGATGATCGTGGTCAGGTAGGGCGTGCGGAAACGCGGGTGCACCCTCGACATCGCCGGCGGCAGCAGCCCGTCGCGCGACATCGCGAACAGGATGCGCGGCTGGCCGAGGAGGAGCACGAGCAGGACGCTCGTGATGCCGGCGAGCGCCCCGACGCTCACCAGCATCGAGGCCCACGGCTTGTGCAGCACGTTGAGGACGAGCGCCACCGGGTCGGCGACGTTGAGCTGCCGGTAGGGGACGACACCGGTCATGATGGCGGCCACCACGACGTACAGCACCGTCGCCACCACGAGCGAGCCCATGATCCCGATCGGCATGTCGCGTTGCGGGTTGACCGCCTCCTCGGCGGTGGTGGACACCGCGTCGAAGCCGACGTAGGCGAGGAAGACGATCGCCGCGGCGGTCATCACGCCCTTGAACCCGAACGGCATGAACGGCTGCCAGTTCCCCGGGTTCACGTACCACGCGGTGAGCCCGATGAAGATCAGGATCACCGTGACCTTGACGATCACCATCACGAGGTTGACACGGGCGCTCTCCTTGATGCCGCGCACCAGCAGCCACGTCAGCGCGCCCACGATCAGCACCGCGGGGATGTTCAGCACGCCCGAGTCCAGCCCCCACGGCGCCGCGCACCAGGCGTGCGGGAGCTGCCAGCCGAACGCCATGCCGAGGTGGTTGACCAGGTTGACCAGGTACGCGGACCAACCGATCGCGACCAGGCTGGCGCCCACCATGTACTCGAGGATCAGGTCCCAGCCGATGATCCAGGCGACCAGCTCGCCGAGCGTCGCGTAGCCGTAGGTGTACGCGCTCCCCGCCACCGGGATCATCGCCGCCAGTTCGGCGTAGCACAAGGCGGCGCAGGCGCACGCGCAGGCCGCGACCACGAACGACAGGATGATCCCCGGCCCCGCATGGTTGGCGGCCTCGACTCCCGGCAGCACGAAGATCCCGACCCCGATGATGCAGCCGATCCCGATGGCGACGAGGTCCCACGGCCCCAGGGCGCGCTTGAGGCCCTGCCCGGAGTCGCCGGTTTCCGCAAGGACCAAGGTCAGGGGCTTGGTGCGCAGGAGCGAAAAACCCATCGGGACGCCTCCTCAACCAACCGCATGCACGGCCGCGCAACGTCGCGTCACTATAGCCAGCGACCCTGCCGTTCGCAACGGAAAGCCGGCCACTGCGATCGCATCTTTGCACCGGTCTTGACCCACGCCCCATCGGACCGTAGCCTGCAGTCAACGCAGCAACGGAGGACCGGCAGGACTCTCCGACGGGCGGTCATCACCCCGTCGCGAAAGGAGCACCGATATGAACGAGAGCACGCCGCACCTCAGCGCGGTTCATCCCCGCTCTTGCCCCGCTGCGGGGATCCTGCCCCCGCACATATTGTGGGCGATCGCCGCCAACGGCGACGCCGAGCAGCGCGCCTGGGCGCTCGAGGCGCTCGCCATCTCCGAAAGGATCCGCGGCCGGCGCGAGGTCCTCGGCGACATCGCGACCGCGGTCGCCGCCGCGACAGCCGGCAAGCAGCGCACCGTCTACGACGCCAGGCACGGCTCGCAGCTCCCCGGCGCGAAGGCGCGCGACGAGGGCGATCCGCCGACCGGCGACGCCGCCGTCGACGAGGCGTACGACGGCGCCGGCGCCACCTACGACCTCTATCACGACGTGTTCGGCCGCGACTCGATCGACGACCGCGGCATGCCGCTCGTCGCGACGGTCCACTACCGGCGCGGCTACGACAACGCGTTCTGGGACGGCGCCCAGATGGTCTACGGGGACGGCGACGGCAAGATCTTCCAACGTTTCACGAAGGCCGTCGACGTGATCGGCCACGAGCTGACCCACGGCGTCACCCAGTACGAAGCGAACCTCGACTATTCCGGCCAGCCGGGGGCGCTCAACGAGTCGCTGTCGGACGTCTTCGGCTCGCTGGTCAAGCAGCGGACGCTCGGTCAGACCGCGGACCGGGCCGACTGGTTGATCGGCGCCGGTCTTTTCGCGCCGGCGATCCGCGGCGCGGCGCTGCGCTCGATGGCCGCCCCCGGCAGCGCGTACGACGACGCCCTCATCGGCAAGGACCCGCAACCCGCCGACATGGCGCACTACGTCGAGACGACCGACGACAACGGCGGCGTCCACATCAACTCGGGGATCGCGAACCGCGCGTTCTACCTGGCGGCCGTGGCGATCGGCGGGTACGCCTGGGAGAAGGCGGGGAAGGTGTGGTACGTCACGTTGCGCGACCGGCTGCGGCCGGGCTCCGACTTCGCGGCCGCGGCGTCGCTCACCGTCGCGGGGGCGAAGGAGCTGTTCGGCGCTCGCGGCGCCGTCGCCAAGGCGGTGGCGGCCGCCTGGGCGGCGGTTGGCGTACGCTAGGGAGCAGCATGCGGGTCAGGCTCGAGCGCTCCGGCGGCTTCGCCAACGTGCGCCGCACCGTGACGGTGGACGAGGAGGCGCTCGCCCCCGAGCGGGCGCAGGAGCTGCGCCGCCTGGTCGACCGCGCGGACCTCGCGACGTTCCCCGAGGACCCGACGCCGGTCGCGGGGAGGCCGGACCGCTTCGTGTACCGGCTCATGGTCGAAGACGGCGCCGGCACGCGCGCGGTCACCGTCGGCGAGGACGCGGCGTCGACCGAAATGCTGCGCCTACTCGAGTGGTTGCAGGCGACGGCGGAGGCCTAGCCTCCGCCTCGCCCCGCCCGACGCAAGGAGTTGCCGCAGTTGGGTTTTCACCTGCTCCGGCTTGAGTTTGCGGGCGCCGAGGGGTAGTCTTACCGGTCCGAGGTGCGTATGCCGACGGTAGTGGACAAGGTCATCGAGGTCTTCCTGGGTTCCAAGCACGAGCGCGAGGTCAAGCGCCTCGGCCCGCGCGTCGCGGAGATCAACGCGCGGGAGCCCGAGATCCAGGCGCTCTCCGACGAGCAACTGCGCGCCCGCACGGCCGCGATTCGCGACGACATCCGCTCGCGCCTGGCCGAGCTCCCGGAGGAGTACAAGGAGCGCCGCACGCTCGTCCAGGAGACGCTCGACGCGCACCTCGTCGAGGTGTTCGCGCTAGTGCGTGAGGCCTCCCGGCGCGCCCTCGGCATGCGCCACTTCGACGTCCAGTTGATCGGCGGCATGGTGCTGCACGACGGCAAGATCGCCGAGATGAGGACCGGCGAAGGCAAGACTCTGGTCGCGACCCTGCCGGTGGTGCTCAACGCCCTCTCGGGACGCGGCGTGCACGTCGTCACCGTCAACGACTACCTGGCCAAGCGCGACGCCGAGTGGATGGGGCAGATCTACCGTTTCCTCGGCCTTACC
>JAJXUY010000047.1 GCA_021782525.1 Acidobacteriota bacterium
CGCCGGCGGCGGCCGCCGCGAGGACCGCGGCGAGCATCGGCCAGCGGCGTCGCCGCCGGCCCCCGCCGAGCACGACGGTGGTGCGGTAGACGACACCGTGCCGGTGCGCCCCGGGGTCGGGGGAGCCGGCTCGTGCCTTGCGCAGCGCCTCGCTGACCAGGCTCATCGCTCGTCCCCACGGAGGTCGCGGACGGCGCGCCGCACCTGCCACCAGCCGAGCCGGTCGATTCCCTCGACGTAGCCGGCGAGCAGCGTCTTGTCGCAGATCGCGTTGATCAGGCGCGGTACGCCACGCGAGCGGTGGTGGACGGCGCGCACCGCCGCCGGGGTGAACGTCGGCCGCCCGTTGGCGCCGGCGACCACGAGGCGGTGCAGGATGTACGCCTCGGTCTCCTCCGGGTCGATCGGCCCGAGGTGGTAGCGCACGGTGATGCGCTGCCGGAGCTGCCGCAGCTCGGGCCGCTCGAGCCGCTCGCGCAGCTCGGGCTGGCCGAGGAGGACGATCTGCAGCAGCTTGCGGTCGTCGGTCTCGAGGTTGGAGAGGAGGCGCACCTCCTCGAGCATCGCGTCGGAGAGGTCCTGCGCCTCGTCCACGAACAGCACCACGTCCTGCCCCGCCTGCAGCCGCGCGAGGAGGAACTCGTTGAGGCGGCGGGTGAGGCGCAGGCGGTCGTTGCCGCTGTCGTCGAGGCCGAGCTCGTGCAGGATGGCGCGCAGGAGCTGGATCCCGCTCAGCACCGGGTTGAAGATCAGCGCGGTCGCGTAGCCGGGGCCGAGCTCCTCGAGGATGGCGCGGCAGAGCGTGCTCTTCCCTGCGCCGACCTCGCCCGTGATCTGGATGAACCCCTTGCGCTGCGTGATGCCGTACAGCATGTGCTCGAACGCCTCGCGGTGCCGGCGCGAGAAGAAGAGGTAGCGCGGGTCCGGCGTGATCGAGAACGGCGGGGCCGCGAGGCCGTAGAACTGTTCGTACATCGTGTCGTCGCCACCCGCGGGAGTCTACGTCTCCGGACGGCGGTTCATTGTACGCGCCGGCAGCCGACGCCGCGCGCGGACCGCGCCGGCTCGTTAGCCCGCCAGGATGAGGCTGCAGCAGGTCACGGCCCCCTCGGCCTTGGCGAGCTCCGAGACGTCGACCGTTGCGAGCGCGACCCCCACGCCCGCGAGCGCGGCCGCGGTCGCGGGGAACGCCTCTGGGTAGATCACGGCGTCGCCGATCATGAGCGCGTTGGCAGCGAACGGCTCGCCGGGGTCGACCCGGATCGCCGTGAAGCCAAAGAACGCCCCGGCGTCCACCCAGGCGGGGTTGACGAGGACGGCGTCCGGCGCCACCTGGGTGACGGCCGACTTGAGGTGGAGGCAGCCGTGAACCGGCACCGCCTCGACGGTGTAGCCGTACGGCGCAAGCGCGGCGCGCAGCTGGTCGATCCCGGCGCGGTTGGTCCGCCCCGACACGCCGACGAACAGTCGGCGCCCGAGGCGGAGGACGTCGCCGCCGTCGAGCGTCCCCGGGGTCGCGATCGTGACGACGGGGCGGTACCTCGCCAGGACGGCGGCGACCGAGGCGGTCTCCGGACGTCGCGACGCCGCGCCGGGCCGGCTGATCACCGCGACCTCGTCGACGACGACCGCTGTGTCCTCGACGAACACCGCGTCGGGCAGCTCCGGCTCCTCCGGTAGGCTGACCACCGCGCAGCCCAGCGCGGCGAGCGTGCGCTCGTAGACCTCGTGCTGCGCCGCCGCGCGCGCGACGTCGATCGGGGCGCGAGCGAGGTGGGTGAGCTCGCAGCGAACGATGGCGGGGCTGACCTTGCGGGTGATGGCGATCGGCACGTCGCGCGGTTCCGTCGCTGATGGTACTCCACCCGCGCCGGTCAGAGTGGCCCGCGACACGAGCGCTCGCGGTACTGCGCCGGGGTGAGGCCGACCGCCGACTTGAACTGGCGCGTCAGCGCGCTCTGGTCACAGTAGCCGCAGGCGAGCGCGATCGCGCCGATCGGCGCCGAGCCCTCGCGCAGCATCTCGCGGGCGGCGTCGATCCGCGTCTTGATGACGAGCTGCGCCGGTGTCAGCCCAAACAGCGCCCGGATCCGTCGCGCGAAGCGGTACTCGGAGAGGTGTGCGAGCGCGGCGAGCTCGGCCACGCGCAGCGGGCGGTCGACGTGCTCGTGGATGTGACGCACGGCCGCGGCGAGGTCCTCCATCGCGCTCCCGGCGACGGGGGCGTGGACGTCGCGCGAGGTGCCGGCGAGGCCGACCACCCGCCCGCCCGCGTCCCGCACCGGCAGCTTGCAGGTCACGCACCACCCCTCGGCGTGGTCGGGGTAGAGGTGGAGCTCGAGCAGGTCGGCGATCTCGCGGCCGCTGCGGACGACGGCGAGGTCCTGCGCCAGGTAGCGCTCGCCGAGCGGGGCCGGGAAGACGTCGCGGGCGGTGCGGCCGAGCAGCTCGGCCTTCTCGCGCAGGCCGAGGCGGCGGAGGAGGGTGCGGTTCGCCTCGACGTAGGCGCCCTCGCGGTCCTTGACGAAGAACACCACGTCGGGGAGGCGGTCGAACAGCTCGACCGCGGTCAGGGCGGCCGCGAGCGCGCGTTCGGGCTCAGCCAGATCCGGCATCGTCTCGTCCCCGGGGGCGGGCTGTGCGAAACGGCGAACGCCCCCTGCGCAATCGTACAAGACAATCCGGTGACAGTGACGTAGCTTGATCCTGGGATGGCGGCGATGGGAACGCACGCGAGCGGCGACGGGACGACCGGGACGGTGTTCAACGTCCAGCGCGCCTCGTTCCACGACGGGCCGGGGATCCGGACAACGGTGTTCCTCAAGGGGTGCCCGTTGCGCTGCCCGTGGTGCCACAACCCCGAGGGGATCGCGGTCGCCCCCGAGGTGCTGATCAACCAGGCGCGCTGCCTCGGCTGCGGCGGCTGCGCTACGGCGTGCGAGCGGCCGGGGGGGCCGCTGCCGGCCGGGGCGGCGATCGGGTCGGACGGCTGCAGCGGGTGCTTGAGGTGCGCCGCGGCGTGCCCGGCGCGGGCGCGCGAGATCGCCGGCCGGCGCTGGAGCGCCGCCGATGTCGTCGCCGAGGTGGTGCGCGACCGCTCGGCGTACGAGGAGTCGGGCGGCGGGGTGACGTTCTCCGGCGGCGAGCCGCTGGCGCAGCCCGAGTTCCTGCTCGCCTGCCTCGAGGCGTGTCGCAGAACCGGGCTGCACACGGCGGTGGACACCTGCGGCGTCGCGCCGCGCGAGGCCGTGCTCACGGCCGCCGAGCGCGCCGACCTGCTGCTCTGGGACGTCAAGACGCTCGACCCAGAGCGCCACCTCGCGCTCACCGGCGCGCCGCTCGCGCCGATCCTCGCCAACCTCGCGGCGGCCGCGCGGTGCGGGACGGCGATCTGGCTGCGCGTCCCGGTGGTCCCCGGGCTGACCGACGAGGAGGAGGGCCTGGCCGCAATCGCGCGCCTCGCCGCCGCGACGCCGAACGTACGCCGGCTGAGCCTGCTGCCGTACCACCGCACCGCGGCCGGGAAGCGGGCGCGGCTCGGGCGCGAGGACCCGCTCGCCGGGACGGCGGAGCCGGCTCGCCGGCGGATGGAAGAACTGGCGGCGCTGTTCGCGCCGTCGGGGATCGCGACCACGATCGGAGGATGAGGCGATGAACGAACGCACCCGCAGGCTCCGCCAGGAGACGCTCGACGCGGTCCCGACGCTCTCGGGCGAGCGCGCGGCGCTGATGACCGAGTTCTACCGCGACAACCTCGGGCGCTGGTCGGCGCCGGTGCTGCGCGCGCGGGCGTTCCGCTACCTGTGCGAGCGCAAGGCGCTCTGGATCGGCGATGGCGAGCTGATCGTCGGCGAGCGCGGGCCGCGCCCGAAGGCGGTGCCGACCTACCCGGAGCTCACCTGCCACAGCCTCGAGGACCTCGCGATCCTCGACTCGCGCCCGAAGATCCCGTACCGCGCCCCGGCCGAGTGCGTCGAGCTGTACGAGCGCACCGTGATCCCGTTCTGGCGCGGGCGCTCGCTGCGCGACCGCATGTTCGCGATGTTGCCGCCCGAGTGGCGCGCCGCGTACGACGCCGGCGTGTTCACCGAGTTCATGGAGCAGCGCGCCCCCGGGCACACCGTCCTCGACGACAAGATCTACGGCAAGGGGATGCTCGACTTCAAGGCCGACATCGCGCGGGCGCTGGCGGCGCTCGACTTCGCCGGCGACCCGCTCGCGTTCGACCGGCGCGAGCAGCTCGTCGCAATGGAGATCGCCTGCGACGCGGCGATCCTCTTCGCGGAGCGCCACGCCGCGCTGGCCGAGGAGATGGCGGCGGCCGCCGCGCCGCAGCGGCGGGCGGAACTCGAGCGCATCGCGGCGGCGTGCCGCCACGTGCCGGCGCACGCGCCGCGCGACTTCCACGAGGCGCTGCAGACGTACTGGTTCTGCCACCTCGGCGTGATCACCGAACTCAACGGCTGGGACGCGTTCAACCCCGGCCACCTCGACCAGCACCTGCTGCCGTTCTACCGCCGCGGGCTCGCCGACGGCACGCTGACCGAGGCGGCGGCGCGCGAGCTCGTCGAGTGCTTCTTCGTCAAGTTCAACAACCATCCGGCGCCGCCCAAGGTCGGGGTCACGGCGGCGGAGAGCGGCACCTACACCGACTTCGCCAACATCAACCTCGGCGGCCTCCTCGCCGACGGCTCCGACGGCGCCAACGAGGTCACCCACCTGCTCCTCGACGTCATCGACGAGATGCACCTGCTGCAGCCGTCCTCCAACGTGCAGGTGTCGCGCAAGACGCCCGCCCCGGTGCTCGAGCACGCCCTGCGCGTGATCCGCAAGGGGTACGGCTTCCCCTCGCTGTTCAACGCCGACGCGGTGGTCGAGGAGCAGCTGCGGCAGGGGAAGACGCTCGAGGACGCGCGCGCCGGCGGCTGCTCCGGCTGCGTCGAGGTCGGCGCCTTCGGCAAGGAGGCGTACATCCTCACCGGCTACTTCAACCTCGCCAAGGTCCTCGAGCTGGCGCTGCACGACGGCGTCGACCCGCGCACCGGCGTGCGCCTCGGGCCGGCGACCGGAGCCCCGGCCGCGATGGCGACGTTCGACGAGGTGTTCGCCGCGTTCGAGGCGCAGCTGCGCCACCTCGTGGACGTCAAGGTGCGCGGCAACCAGGTGATCGAGCGGCTGTACGCGACCGAGATGCCGGCGCCGTTCCTGTCCGTGCTCACCGACGACTGCATCGCGAAGGGCCTCGACTACAACGCCGGCGGCGCGCGCTACAACAACACGTTCATCCAGGCGGTCGGGATCGGCACCGTGACCGACTCGCTCGCCGCGCTGCGACGGCTGGCGTTCGAGGAGCGCGCCGTGCCGTTGCCCGAGTTGGTCGCCGCGCTCGACGCGGACTTCGCCGGGAACGAGCCGCTGCGCGCCCGCCTGGTCAACACGATGCCGAAGTACGGCAACGACGACGACGCGGCCGACGACCTGATGGTGCGGACGTTCGCGGCGGCGTTCGCCTGCATCGACGGGCGGCCGACGGCGCGCGGCGGACACTACCGCCTCGAGATGCTGCCGACCACCTGCCACGTCTACTTCGGCTCGGTGTGCGGCGCCACCCCGGACGGGCGCCGGGCGGGGGTGCCACTGTCGGAGGGGATCTCGCCGGTGCAGGGCGCGGACCGGCGTGGGCCGACCGCGGTGTTCCGCTCGGCCGCCAAGATGGACCACGTCAAGACCGGCGGCACCCTGCTCAACATGAAGTTCACGCCGGAGGTGCTCGCCGGTGCCGACGGGATCGCCCGCCTGGCGCAGTTGGTGCGCAGCTACTTCCGCGCCGACGGGCACCACGTGCAGTTCAACGTCGTCGCCGCCGAGACACTGCGGCGCGCCCAGGCCGACCCCGAGGCGCACCGCGGCCTGATCGTGCGTGTCGCCGGCTACTCCGACTACTTCTGCGACCTCGGCGAGGCGCTGCAGGAGGAGATCATCGCCCGCACCGAGCACGGCGAGCTGTGAGGCGGGCGTCGCGCGGCGAGTGATATCATCGCAACGATGATCTCAATTGGGTCGTGTCTCCGGCCGCGCGTCGCGGCCCGGCCGCGAGCGCGCCTGCGGGGCCGGCGCGCCGCTTCGGGCCACGATGGGCATATAATCCGCCGCGGGGGGAGTTATCCGCAGGTGAGAGCGTTCCCGCAGCCGCGGGAGGCGCGCTTCCGCACGTCGCCAGAGGGGGGTATCCCGTCGTGATGTCGTTTCCCGTGCTTCTCGTGATCTCGGTCGCGGCCGGGTTCGTCGGCGCCATGTCCGGTATGGGCGGCGGCGTCGTGCTGATCCCGGCGCTGACGCTGGTTGGCATGGACATCAAGCACGCGATCGCGGTGTCGATCATCTCGGTGATCGCCACTTCGAGCGGGTCGGCGTCCGCCTACGTGAAGGATCACATCACCAACCTCAAGGTGGGGATGTTCCTCGAGATGTTCACGATCCTCGGTGCGCTCACCGGCGCCGCAATCACCGTCGTCTCCTCGCGCCGGCCGCTGTTCCTGCTCTTCGGGGTGGTCCTCCTGGGCACGTGGCTGGCGCTCTTCCTGCAGCGCCACGAGCACTGGACGCCGGTGGCCAACGTCGACCGCTTCTCGCGCTGGCTCGACCTGCGGGGGAGCTACTACGACAAGGCGCAGGGGCAGGTCATCGACTACGAGGGCGCGCGGGCCTGGGCCGGCGGCCCGCTCATGTTCGGGGCGGGGCTGATCGCCGGCTTGCTGGGGATCGGCGCGGGGGCGCTCAAGGTGCTGATCCACGACCTGGTGATGGGGCTGCCGCCCAAGGTCTCGACCACGACCAGCAACCTGATCATCGGCGTCACGGCGCTCGCGGGGACCAGCGTCTACCTCGCCGCCGGGCTGATCGACCCCGGCCTCGCCGCGCCCGTGATCATCGGCGTCGGCATTGGCGCGTACCTGGGAACGAAGCTGCTGGTACGCCTGACCAACATGGCGGTGCGGCGCTTCTTCCTCGTCATCCTCCTGATCCTGGGGGTGGAGATGCTGGTCCGAGGGCTTCAGGTGCACCCATGACGGAACCGACGCCGAGCAACGGCCGCGGCCCCAACGCCCCCGCCCCGGCGCGGACGGAGGCGGACCTCCTCGCCGAGCACCACCCCATGGAGACCGTGGTGGGCTACATCCTCCAGGTGGGGGTGGTGCTTTCGATCGCGCTGCTCACCGTCGGCCTGGGTTGGCGCTGGCTGACCACCGGCCACTTCGCGATCGAGTACTCGATCCGGGGGGTGAACCTCTTCCAGTTCGTCGTCCAGGACCTGCGCCTGACGGCCGAACGGGCGTTTCGGCCCCGCCTCTTCGTCAGCCTGGGGATCGCCGTGCTGCTGCTGACGCCGTACATCCGCGTCCTCGCGTCGATGGTGCTGTTCGCCGTGGTGGAACGCAACGCGAAGTACACGGCGTTCACCGGTTTCGTCCTGCTGGTGCTGACCTACACGCTGTTCCTGCGCTGACGCGCGCCGCGCCTGGGTGGGCGGGGGCGGCCGCCGTGCGGACGAACCCCGAACCGGTCGTGAGCTCGAGCCGCACGCGATGGTTCCTCACGACACCGGCGGCCGTCGCGTCGACGACCGTGACGTTGCCGCGGGTGAGCGTGACGATGACCTTCTCCAGCGAGGTCGCCGGCACGCGGATGAACGCCGAGCCGCTGAGGTCGGTGAACCAGCCGCGCTGCTCGATGCGGTAGGTCAGCGTCGGCACCGGCTCGGGATCGAACTGCGTGCGCGCCGTCAGGCGGCTGCCGGGGAATCCGAAGCCGTGCAGCTCGCCGGTCACCGAGACGCGATCTGTGGGCGCATCGACGAGGGCGATCTCGACGTCGGCCGTGCGCGCCACGACGCGGAACACCCGCGGCGAACGCGGCAGGCTCGAGAACGGGATCTCCGCCGCCAGCGGCGTGCCGTGCGCGGTGACGAACAACGCCGTCAGCACCGCGACGCCACCGAGCGCCGCGACGATCGTGACTGCGAGCTGCAGCCGCGCGGCGGCGGCGGTCGCGGGTGCCGCCGTCGTGGTCGCGTCGTGCGCGGGGAGGCACAGGACGTGGAAGTAGAGCACGTGCGCCACGGCGAACGCGAGCAGCGCGGACCAGATCACGTCCGAGAGGAAGTGCCCTCCGGCCGCCATCCGTCCCAGCCCGAGCGCGCTCCCGGCCGTCAGCCCGGCGATCAGCGACAGCCGCGCCAGCGCCGGGCGCCGGCGGCGCCAGAGCCACCAGCCGAGGCCGTAGAGAAAGCCGACGGAGCAGTGGCCGCACGGGAACGACGCGCCGCTCTCGCCGCGCAGCGGCGCCGGCGCGTAGTGCAGCGCGCCGCCGAACTGGACGATCTCGCGCGGCCGCGGGCGGTCCCAGTGGTCCTTGAAGACGGTGTTGATCACGATCCCGGGCCCGATGACCACGGTCAGGAGCACGAACGCGCCGGACCGGCGCCACGCCTC
>JAJXUY010000048.1 GCA_021782525.1 Acidobacteriota bacterium
TCGTGCCGGTGGCGCTCGCCGCGCTCGGTTGGGGCGCCGTGCGCCAGCTCTCGGAGGCGCGCCGGCGGTCGCTCGTCCGCCTCGCCGTCTGGGCGGCGGTGATCGAGGCGGTCCTCGTGCTCCTCTTCTTGCGGCCGGAGTGGCAGCCGCAGATCTTCCACGACTTCGCCGGCCTGGTGGGCCGCTACGACTGGATCGGCACCCTCGGCAACCCCGCCGACGTGGCCACCTTCCTCGCGCTCCCCGCCTTGCTCGCCGCCGGGCGCGCCCTCGCCGCCCGGCGACACCGCGCCGTCTGGTGGGTGGCCACCGCGCTGCTCGCCGGCGTCGTGCTCGGGACGCGCACGATCACCGGCGCGCTCGCGCTCGCGGCCGGCGCGCTGGTGATCGGCTGGCGCGCGGCGCCGCCGCGCCGGCGGCTCGCGATCGCCGCCGGGCTGGTGCTCGCGACCGTGGTGGTGTTCGCGCTGACGCCGCTCGCCGGGCGGGTGCGCACGGCGGTCACGGAGGTCAAGAGCGGCGGCCTGATCCGGCTCGCCAGCTTCCGCGGCGCGGCGTTCGCCGCGGCCGGGGCGATGCTGGCCGCCCGGCCGCTCACCGGCGTCGGGTTTGGCCTGTTCGAGGCCAACTCGTTCCGCTTCCAGAGCCTCGACGCGCTGGCCGCGCGCGGCCGCGACCTCGGCCTGGTCACCGGGTTCGGCGAGGCGCACGACGAGCCGCTGCAGTACGCCGCCGAGACCGGCCTCGTCGGCCTCGTGCTCGCGATCGCCGGCTTCGCGTTCGCCTGGCGGCGCGGGGCGCGCGGCGGCGGGGTCCTGGATCCGGCGCCGCTCGCCGCCGCCGCGCTCGTGCTCTCGCTCGCCCAGTTCCCGCTCCACCTCGCCGCCATCGCGGCGCAGTGGGCCGTGCTCGCGGCGCTTGCGCTGCCGCCGCTGCCGCCGCCGCCCGCGACCGGCCCGGGACGGGAGCGGTGGCAGTTGCTCGCGATCGGCGTCCTCGGCGGGCTCGCGGTGGTGACCGCGTGGCAGCGCTACCAGGCGGCCACCGCGTTCGAGCAGGGCAAGGTGCTGGTGAACACGCTGCGCGCCGCGCCGGGGCGCTCCCCGGTCAAGGCGGGACTGGCCCGCACCGCGTTGGCCAACCTGCAGCGGCGGACGCCCTGGCTGCCGTTCTCGTGGCAGGCCGACGTGATCCTGGGCAACCTCGCGGTCGAGGCGGGCGACGCGCGGGCCGCGTTCGCCAGCTTCTCCCGCGCCCTCGCCCTCGCCGACCGTCCGGAAATCCAGTTCGACCTCGGGATGGCGCTGCTGATGGCCGGCGATCGCGAGGGCGGGATGGCCCGGCTCGAGCGCGCCGTGCAGCTCAACCCGGTCGTGTTCCGCTCGATCAGCGATGCCGCGCTGGCGCAGGCGCTGCGCCGCCGCCTCGACGCATCCGGGTACGGGCCGAAGCACGCCTGGATGTACGAGGGCACGGCCGCCGCCAACCCGTGAGCCACGCAGCCTCGACCGTGGCCGGATCGGATCGCGGCGCCGCGCCGGGGAGGGGTCCCCGTGGGTGAGCTGTTCGCCCTGCTCACCGCGGTGGTGTGGGCGGTCGCCGTCATCCTCCTGAAGCGCTCGGGCGAGTCGATCTCGCCGTTCGCGCTCAACCTGTTCCGCGTCGTGGTCTCCACCGCGCTGTTGCTCCCGACGGTCGCGCTCGCCGGCGAGGCGCGGTGGGCGCAGGGCACCGTGTCCGACGTCCTGATCCTGTTCGCCTCCGGGATCATCGCGATCGCCACCTCCGACACGCTGTTCCACATGAGCCTGAACGCCGTCGGCGCCGGGATCTCGGCGATCATCGACTGCCTGTACGCGCCGCTGACCGTGCTGTTCGCCACCGTGCTGCTCGGCGAGCGCCTCTCCGCGCTGCAGTTCCTCGGCATGGCGCTGGTCGTCACCGGCATCCTCGCCGCCTCCGGCCACGCGCCGCCCAAGGGGGTGCCCGCCCGCCGGATCGCCCTCGGCGTGGTGTGGGGCGTGCTCGCGATGATCGCGCTCGCGCTCGGGATCGTCATCGCCAAGCCGGTGCTCGACCACTCGCCGGTGCTGTGGGCCACCGCCGTACGCCAGATCGGCTGCCTGCTGGTGATGGGGCCGATCGCGCTCGTCTCGCCGCGTCGGCGGGAGTTCCTGAGCGTGTTCCGCCCCTCGCGCACCTGGCGAGTCTCGCTCCCGGCAGCCGTGCTCGGTTCATACCTGGCCTTGATCTTCTGGATCGCCGGGATGAAGTACACCAAGGTCGGCGTCGCCGCGATCCTCAACCAGTCGAGCACCGTCTACGTGCTCATCCTGGCCGCGGTCTTCCTGCACGAGCCGTTCACCCGGCGCAAGCTGCTCGCGTCGGCGCTCGCCGTCGCCGGCATCGTCCTCGTCACCCTTTAAGCGACGCCGGCGTCGGACCATCTGCTGCGTTAGACTCGGCGGATCGGATGCTCACGTAGCCTCCGGCTACGCTCCGCTCCTCCCGCCTCGTCCGCCTTGCATCTGGCCCAACGGCGGCGTCGCGGCTCCACGCCCCAAGCAGCGGGAGCCTGCCCGTGGGCGGCGATGTCGTCCTTAGAGTTGTGCGCTCGGGTCAGTACCCGCCGCAGGCCGCACAGCCTCCCGGCCCAAGCTCACCGCACGCTCGCGCCCCGTACCAACCAGGGCCCCGCCTTACGGCGTGAAGTGGTGCCACCGATAGACGAGGCTGAAAAGGAACATGGTTCGTCGTCAGTACGCAAACACCGCCAACCCCGGACGACCAACCAAGTTCGCTGCCCCGGGGTGGGTCGGTGACCCCTCCGTGCAACCAAGGACCGACTCAATTCGACAACAGCACGCGCTAACGCTCTGCCATAAAAATACTTACGTTACTTTCCGACCCCCTCAAGACTGCGCCACAGCTATACCACTATTCTCACCTCGGAGGCCATTGACATATCATGTTACATATGTTATATTACATCCATGGCCAGAGGATCATCGGGGCGAATAGTCATCGAAATTGACCCCTCCTTGAAGACAGATCTATACATCGCACTCGCTCGCGAGTCACTTACTCTGCGGGCCTGGTTCGTTGAACGGGCCAAGACTTACCTCTTGGCTCGTTATCAGCCGTCACTATTTGCCGCCGAGCCGGCCCCTCCTCCGTACCACTCTGATTCCGACGACGAGAAACGCCGATGAATTTCAAGGAACATGAGAGCGCCGCCAAGCTCCGGGGCGGCTACTACACCGACCCCGACATAGCACTGTTTCTCTCCACATGGGCGACGGAACGATCCCATGAATCGGTTCTTGAGCCAAGCTGCGGTGACGGCGTGTTCTTTGAGGCGCTCCGCCTTGCCGGCGCCAGGGCGGTTGGGAGGCTCCTGGCGTGCGAGACCGACGAGATCGAAGCGGTAAAGGCTCGCAAGCGAGCAAGTAGGCTCTTCCCCGCGGCCCAAGTCGATGTGATCAATTCTGATTTCATCGGCTGGTTCCTGCACGAGGTTAATCGTGGGCCGCAGTTCGACGCAGTTGTCGGTAACCCACCCTTCATCCGTTACCAGTACCTTGAAGAAGCCTTGCAGCGCCGTTTCGAGAAGCTCTTCTCCTTGCTCGGGGTCCCGTTCACGCGTCATACCAACGCATGGGTACCCTTCGTACTTGCGTCTGTTGCACTTCTCAAACCAGGCGGGCGGCTCGCGATGGTTGTCCCTGCTGAACTGCTGCACGTTCTCCACACGACGGGACTGCGACGGTACCTCCTCGATACCTGTCAGCAAGTACTCGTCCTAGACCCCGTTGACCTCTGGTTCGATGGCACCCTCCAGGGCATAGTCCTCCTCCTTGCCGAAAAGCGTGCGCAGGACGACCAACGGCCCACGCGCCTAGGTGTCGTTGGCGTCGCTTCCAGGAGACTGTTGGCGCGAGAACCTCAGCACTTCGTCGAAACAGCGGATTGGGTTTCCCGAGACGAGGTCAATGGCAAGTGGATGCTCGCCCTCCTAACGGCAAAGGAGCGAGATCTGCTGAAGAGGCTCGAGCAGACCCGAGGGGTCCACAGACTCTGTCAGCTGGCTGATGTGGATGTGGGCATTGTTACCGGCGCCAACAAGTTCTTTCTTGTCAATGACGAGGTTGTAACCAGGTTTGATCTTCAACCCTACGCCCATCCGATGTTCGGGCGCAGTGAACATGTACCGGGCGTGATCTACGACGAAACTGTCCATGCCGCCAACCGTCGTGCAGGGATGCCTACCAACTTTCTCTGGTTCGGCGATGCACCCAGGAACCGACTCCCCCAGCAGGCCCGCCGCTACATCGAACAGGGCGAGGCAGAACAGCTTCACCTCAGATACAAGTGCCGTATCCGAAACCCTTGGTACAACGTACCATCGGTTTACCGAACGCCGGTTGCAATGCTCAAGCGGAGTCACGACTTTCCGCGGCTTGTATGGAACCCCCTTGGAGCGTTCACCACCGATACTGCATATCGAATCCGAGTGAAACCTGATGTCCCCCAGGCCGCACTCGTGTTTGCATTTGTAACAAGCCTGACCGCACTCACAGCGGAACTTGAGGGACGGCACTACGGCGGAGGCGTCTTGGAGCTAGTCCCGTCTGAGATCGAGCGGCTCCTTGTGGCGTTGCCCTCGCGGCGGCGCCCTGCATTGCTAGGGCTGGACGGGGCTTTTCGACGGAAACAGCAACCGTCCGAGATTCTTGAGCATCAAGACAACGAGATCCTCAGGAAGGTCGGCCTCACCAGTCTGGAGAGCGAAACTCTTCTTTCTGCGTGGCAACGTCTCCGCAATAGACGTCATCGTGAAAGCGGGGACATTGAAGACGAGCGTCAATCGATGGTGAGCACGAAGGGTTTACCGGTACTTGCGGAGGGAGCGTGAAGGTTTAGGACCCTTCCTGTCAGGTCCAACTTATTCCGAAGCACCGACAAGAGTACTCCCCAACGCAGACCGGTCGTATAGTTATGTTGGCCCGCCTCTCCGGTTGGCTTGTGGCTGACGAGGAGAGGAAGGACACCGTAACTCACACCAAGAATAAACACCGCCACATCAACCGAGGCCACCTCAACTAGAGGATGCTGGCTCTCGATAAGCCACTCGCTACAGGCGAATACATCGTTGCGAAAGTACTTAGTGTTATCGATCAATGAACCCCGGACCCTAAAGTTCGCCCTGGTCAACCGCAGGTCGCCCGTAGGATTGCCCTCCTGTCGTTGTGCATCTGTCCTGCTCAGCGTCTTGCGCCACACGAGTGTCAGCAACTCGACCGGTGGTGTTTGCCGGTGACCACGCCCTCTCGGCTTAGCAATGGCCTGAGGCGGGTGTATCGCCGAACGAGTGAACGGCAACCGAAAGTACAGCGATGCCCCAGGGAAGTTCTGTTCCGCGAGGCGTACCTCTCTATCGCGCTCGAAACTGCGCCGAGTAGCAACCGCGTCGATCGGCCGGTTGGCGCCTCCCCATCGGAGAAGAGCGCGAAATCGCTCCAGCGTATTGGCGGTTACACGTCTAGCAAATCCGGCGCCCTTCTTCATGCTTCGGTCCAGTAGTCTTTGAAACAGTCATCCAGACGCTGGAATACTGCCCACTGATTCTCTTTGGAGCGGTTGAGGCGGGCGACCAGGTTCGCCTCAATGTTGTTGACTAGCCCCCCGCGGCTCAGATTGGACGATCCAACAATTGCCAATGCGCGACCTTCCAATACATCGTCGAAGAGGTAAACCTTCGGGTGGAAGGTACGGCCACGCTCGTGGTACAGGTGAATGCTGACGGTTTCTCTCGATGCAAACCGGTCAAGCAAGAGATTGACCGCTTCGTAATCCGAACCTGCACCGTCGGGCCCAAACACATCTGCACCCACCGTCAGGCTCACCGCTCCACCGTCCGCCGCAAACTTGTCAATCGCATCAATGAGCTGGTCATAGGTACCGGAAGCGCTTAGGAAGGCCACCGCAGCACGGAAGCGTGTCCACTCTGATGACCCCAGCTCAGCGATCAGGCGCGAGAGAAGCGATTGACCACCCGGGCTGTCATAGGGCAGTGTGAGGAGTTCAAGGTCGTCTGCCATTCACGCTCTTCCGGAGATGCCCGGCGCCATGGCGAGGCCATACGCTGTCATGTATAGAAGTTACCACGCTGCGGTGCCGCGCCGCTACCTGGACGCAAGTTTGGGGCCCCTATGTGCTGCCAAGGTGGATAACCAGTTGCACCCAAACAAGAGGGCATGGACCAGAAAGCAATTGGACCTTTGGGGACACGAAGACCAGCAAAGCGAGGCAGATCAGCAAGACGAACGACTTGTAGCCCCGCGGCCACCAAAGCAGAGCCTGGGACTCAAAAGGGTCGCGATCCGAGCCGGCCGCGCCGACCACAGGCCGCGCGGCCTCCCGAACCTCCCTCGAAGACAAGCAGCGCAACGATAGGCAGGGCGTTGCAGCTTGGGGCGTGCAGCCGCGCCGCCGAGAGTGGGCCGGATGCTAGGAGGGCAAGGCGGTCGGACCGGAGCGTACCCGGAGGGTACGTGAGGATCCGAACCGCCGCAGCCCGACAACGCAGACGGTCCGCTATCGGCGGCGCACTAGTGGCGAGCGAGAGGACGGAGGATGAACAGCTCCAAGGTGGGGCGGCGGGGGCCGGGGGTGGCGATCGGGAAGCCCACGCTCCCCTGCACCAGCGTCCCCCACGGTCCCGGCACCGTCACGCCGAACCCGGCGCCGGAGAGCGGGCGCGCCCGGTAGATGCCGTCGATGTCGCGCACCCACCCCACGTCGAACCCGGCCTCGCCACGCACGGTCGGTGACAGCGGCAGCGAGAGCGACGCCCGCAGCACGCCGAGGCGTTCGGGGAGCACGCGGTCCGACGCGATGCCGCGGATGCGGACGCCGCCGAAGCGCGACGGCGCCGGCGCGGAAAAGCGGTCGAGGTCGCGGCCGACCCACCCCTCCGCATCGAGGTGCAGCTTGGCGAGGGGGAACAGCGCCTTCTCGTACACCACGAGCAGGCGCGCCCGTCGCCAGCTCCGCCTCGCCTCCTCGCGGCGGTCGAGGCCCCAGGCGTGCCAGGTGAGGCGGCGGCCGGCCTCGCCCATCAGGCTCGCGGTCACCGGCCCGAACGCCGACTCGGCCTGCACTCGTACCACCGGCTCGAACGTCCCGGGCGGAACCGTGAAGCTCGTCGCGGTGGTGTCGTCGCGGGCGAAGTCGAGCCGGTTGACGCCCGCATCGAGCGCCACGCGGACGGCGCCGAGGGAGGTCGCGATCCCGGCGCCGACGCTCTGCCGTCGCGTCTTGACCGCCTCGTCCTCCTGCTCGCGGCCGCCGCGGTACCGGCTGTTGGTAAACGCCATCAGCTGCACGAACGCCCGCAGCGAGAACTCGACGCGGCCGTGGCGGGAGGACCAGGCGGCGTCGTTGACGACACCGGCCGCGAGCAGGCGCAGTTGCTCGCCGCGGCCACGAAAGTCGAAGTCCTGGATCTGCAGCCCCCCGAACGGCACCGGAGTGGTCAGGCCGGGATCGTAGGCGACCCCCGCGATCAGGAACCGCTGGGCCGCCCGACTGGCGCCGCCGGCGACACGGCCGCCCCGCCCGTCGGGAACGAGCGGCACGATCCCCGACGGCGCGTCGCGCAGCATGCGGTGCGCTCCCGCGTACGCCGCCGCACGGGCCACGGCGAACCCCGGCGGGTCGAGCTCGAGGCCGGTCAAGGTCAGCTCGCGGTGCACCGTGGCGGCGCCGCCGAACACCGAGAGGAGGTCGTCCGCCGAGACCTTCTCGGGTAGCCAGACGGTCTCCTCCCCGAGGTTGGTCGGCGCGTACGTCGTCACCGACCGGGTGCTGCTCACCTCGCCGGCGAGGCGGTCGGCGCTCTCGTCGAGCTCGACGAGGCCGTAGGTGGCGGCGTCGATGTAGGCGGTGCCGCGCCGCGCGGCGCCGCCGGCCCGTGTCTCGCCGAAGGCGAGCGCGTAGCAGCGCCGCCCGTGCCGCCGCTCCACCCCGGCGAGCTCGTAGCGGTACGCCGGGTCCAGGCGCAGCGCGAGCGGCGGCACCCGCGGGCGCTGCGGCTCGATCAGCGGCAGGTCGGGGAGGTGGTCGGGGTCCCAGGCGACCCCGTCCACCCACGCCCGGGTGATCTCCCAGTCGCGCCCGACGCCGCGCTCGGCGAACACCGGGCCGGCGAGCGTCACCTCGAAGCTGCGCGAGAGCTCGGCCACCCACACGCGCACGAGCAGGCGCTGCTGCGCCTCCCAGCGCGGGAGCAGCCGCTCCTGGCGCGCCGCGGCGAGCTGATGGCGGGCGAGGATCTCGGCGGCCGTCGGCATCCCCTCGCCGCTCACCGCCACGCTCTCGAACGCGCGGCCGGCGTCCGCCGCGGGCAGCGCCACGAGCACGCCGCCGGCCGGCAGCGGCGGCAGCACGGCGACCTCGGCCCC
>JAJXUY010000049.1 GCA_021782525.1 Acidobacteriota bacterium
GCTTCTGACGATCGGCGACGCGATGTTCGAGTCGGTCGGCGGCTACGGGTTCGCGCTCGCGAGCCAGGTCCGCATCTCGCGCGGCGTTGCGGCGCTCGAGGAGGTCGTCGTCGAGCGCCACGGCGTTCGCCTCGACGCCTTCCCCGAGGAGGCGCGGGGGGCGATCGCTGGGGCGGTCGCCGCGCGCAATGGGCTCGAGCGTGCCGAGGTGCTGCCGATCCTCGCCGCCGGCGAGTGTCTGGCGCTTTTCCTCGGCGACCGGCCGCGGGTGGAGGGGGGCGGGACGGAGGCGCTGGCGGGGGTCTTGGCCCGCAGCGGCGCGCTCATCGGCCTGGTCCCTCGAAGTTGAGAGTGCACCGTCAAGCGATGCGGGAAGAGGGGAAAGGGTAGAGGGTAGAGGGCAAAGGAAAGACACGACAGATTCGCCGAGCGCTTGGCGGCTCTACCTCGCCTTTCCCCTCGTCCTCTCTTCGCCAGCCGTTCGCTGCAGGCTTCTCCTTCTTTCGGGGCGCAAAGCCCGGAGCCCTGCGTCTCTACGCTACAATCGCGGCGCGGAGGCGATTGATGGCTCTACCGTACGACCCGCAGCAGATCGAGCCGCGCTGGCAGGAGTTCTGGGCGCGCGAGGGGTTCGCGGCGGTCGACACCGCGGGCGAGAAGGACCTCTACATGCTGATGATGTTCCCGTACCCGTCGGGCGACCTGCACGTCGGGCACGGGCGCAACTACATCCTCGGCGACTGCCTGTTCCGCATGTTCCTGATGCAGGGCCGCAAGGTCCTCAACCCGATGGGATGGGACGCGTTCGGGCTGCCCGCCGAGAACGCGGCGATCAAGCGCAACATCCACCCGCACGAGTGGACGGTGGCCAACATCGGCCGCATGAAGGACCAGTTCCGGCGCTGGGGGATCCTCTACGACTGGGACAAGGAGATCGCCTCCTGCGAGCCCGAGTACTACCGCTGGAACCAATGGCTGTTCAACCGCATGCTCGAGAAGGGGCTGGCCTACCGCGGCAAGTCCCCGGTCAACTGGTGCCCCTCGTGCAAGACCGTGCTCGCCAACGAGCAGGTCGTGGGAGGCGGTTGCGAGCGCTGCGGCACGCCGGTCGAGCAGCGCGACCTCGAGCAGTGGTTCCTGCGCATCACCGACTACGCCGACCGCCTGCTCGCTGGGCTCGACCGCCTGCCGGACTGGCCCGAGAAGGTCAAGTTGATGCAGCGCAACTGGATCGGGCGCTCCGAGGGGTGCGACGTCCGCTTCGTGGTCGAGGGCGTGGCCGAGCCGCTGACCGTGTTCACCACGCGGGTGGACACGATCTACGGCGCGACGTTCGTTGCTCTCGCCCCCGAGCACCCGCTCGTCGAGCGGTTCCGCGCCACCGCCCCGGACGCCGACTTCGGCGAGTTCGTGGACAACCTCAAGAACCAGACCCGGCTGCAGCGCGAGGCCGAGGGGGGCGACAAGGAAGGCCGCTTTACCGGGGCGTACGCGGTCAACCCGTTCTCCGGCGAGCGCCTCCCGATCTGGGTCGCGAACTTCGTCCTGATGGAGTACGGCACCGGCGCGATCATGTCGGTGCCGGCGCACGACGAGCGCGACTTCGCGTTCGCGACGAAGTACGGCTTGCCGATCCGGCTCGTGATCGCGGGCGAGGGGATGGGTCCCGAGACGGCGCTGGCGGAGGCGTACAGCGGCGCGGGTGCACTGGTGCAATCGGGGCCGTTCTCGGGCCTGAGCAGCGACGCCGCGAAGTCGGCGATGGGGGCGCACGCCGAGGAGCGCGGCTTCGGCCGCCGGATCGTCCGCTTCCGGCTGCGCGACTGGCTGATCTCGCGCCAGCGCTACTGGGGCACGCCGATCCCCGTGGTGTACTGCGAGCACGACGGGATCGTGCCGGTGCCGGATAGCCAGCTCCCGGTCGTGCTCCCCACCGACATCCAGTTCGGCGGCAGCGAGGGGAACCCGCTCGAGCGCAGCGCCTCGTTCACCGCCGTGGTGTGCCCGAGGTGCGGCCGGCCGGCGCGGCGCGAGACCGACACGATGGACACGTTCGTCGACTCGTCGTGGTACTACGCCCGCTTCGTCAACCCGCACATGCACGACGCGATGATCGACGCGGCGCGCGTCGCGCGCTGGATGCCGGTGGACCTCTACATCGGCGGCGTCGAGCACGCGATCCTCCACCTGATGTACGCGCGCTTCCTCTACAAGGTGCTCGGCGATTTCGGGATGGTGCCGGGCGACGAGCCGTTCGCGGTGCTGTTCAACCAGGGGATGATCACGGCCAAGAGCAAGGTCTCGGGCAAGCTCGAGAAGATGTCGAAGTCGAAGGGGAACGTGATCGCCCCCGACGTCCTGATCTCCCGCTACGGCGCCGACACCGAGCGTGTCTACACCTTGTTCATGGGTCCGCCCGAGAAGGAAGTGGAGTGGACCGACGACGGGGTGATGGGCGCCCATCGCTTCCTGCAGCGCGTCTGGGGGCTGCAGGACCTCGTGGTGGAGAGCGCCGGGCGGGACGGCGAACCGGCCGCGAACGAATCGGTGCTCGTCGCGACGCATCGCACCGTCAAGCGCGTGCACGACGACCTCGCCCGCTACCACCCGAACACGGCGATCGCGGCGATGATGGAGCTGATCAACACGATGGCGGAGCACCAGGCGACGGCCGCGGGCACGGTGCTGCGCGGCGCCTACGAGACGCTGCTGCGCCTGTTGCACCCGATCGCGCCGCACGTGACGGAGGAGGTCTGGCGCATCCTCGGGCACGAGGCGTCGCTGCTGCGGGCCGGCTGGCCTTCGTTCGACGCCGCGCTGCTGGCGAAGCAGCAGGTCACGCTCGCCGTGCAGGTGAACGGCAAGTTGCGCGCGACGATCGCCGCCGAGCCCGGCCTCGCGGCCGACGCGGCCGGCGCCGCAGCGAGAGAGGCGATCGCGAAATGGCTCGAGGGTAAGAGGGTCGTCAAGGTCGTGCACGTCCCCGATCGGATGGTTTCTTTCGTCGTCAAGGGGTGACCATGGGAAGGCTGGAGAGACGTACGACGGTAGAAGGAAGAGGGAAGGCAGAGGCGGCGGCTGCTCGTCGTTCCTCTTCCGTTTCCCGTCTCCCCTCTGTCGTCGCATCGCTGGTCCTGGTGCTTTCGGCGGCCGCCCTTGCGGGGTGCGGGTACCACCTCGTGGGGCACTCTAACGCGCTGCCGGCGAGGTTGCAGAAGCTGTACGTGGCGCCGTTGGTGAACCAGAGCGGCCGCGCCGAGCTCGACCAGCGGCTCACCGACGCGATCACGCGGGAGTGGGTGCGGCGCGGGCGGTTCCAGCT
The DNA here is from genome assembly GCA_021782525.1 of Acidobacteriota bacterium. Next base: position 3,323 of record JAJXUY010000049.1, read on the forward strand.
GGTCTCCAACAGCGAGCACGCCGACGTCGTGCTCTCGGGCACGATCGTGGCCGCCGTGACCTCGCCGGTGCAGTTCGATTCGAGCGGGCGCGCGACGGAGTACCAGCTCACCGTGGTGGCGGACATGCAGCTCGTCGACCGCACCGGCGCGAAGCCGGTCGTGCTCTGGCACGACCAGCAGTTCTCCCGCAGCGCCGCGTACCTGGTGAACGTCAACGCGGCCGAGTACTTCGACCAGTCGGTCGAGGCGATGGACACGCTGTCCCGCGACTTCGCCCGCGGCCTGGTCACCACCATCCTCGAAGGCTTCTAGCTGGGGGCGCTGCCGGCGTCGGACCATCTGCTGCGTTGGACTCGGCGGATCGGATGCTCACGTAGCCTCCGGCTACGCTCCGCTCCTCCCGCCTCGTCCGCCTTGCATCTGGCCCAACGGCGGCAGCGCGGCTACACGCCGCGAGAAGCGAGGCCCTGCCTTCGAAGGAGGGTGGCCTTCGGCTGAGGCGCTCGAGGCCGCGCGGCCTGCGGCCGGCGCGGCCGCACTGCCCGCCGGCAAGGCGTCCGCCATCCATGTCTTGTCGTTCGCTGACCCCTGACCCCGGTTCTTCCGGAGCCCTGTATTCTCGGCAGCGCGGCTACACGCCGCGAGTGGGGTTGGGCCTGGCTTCGGTGGAGTGGAGCCTTCGGATGAAGCGCTCGAGGCGGCGCGGCCTGCGGCCGGCGCAGCCGCCCTGGACGCCGGCGGCGTACTTGCCGTCCACGTCTTGCTGTTCCCTGACCCCCGACCCCCGACTCCGGGTCTTCCGGAGCCCGGTGCCCGGTCTATGCCGGCCACCGGCCACCGGCGACGCTTCTGTCCTCTCGGTCCACGGACCACGGACCACGGACCACGGTCTCTCCCTCCCCTTGACGTCGGAAGAGTTCGGACTTACTATATCGGACGGCGATATACCGAATGGCGGTATAGCGGGAGGCGAGGGTAGGCGAGATGGTCGCGAAGAACCTGGAAAGCGCCGCGCGGAGGTTCCTGCCGCTGACCGAGAGCACGTTCCTCATCCTGGCGGCGCTCGTCGAACCGCGGCACGGCTACGGGATTATGCAGGACGTTGAAGCGGTGAGCGGCGGTCGGGTGCGGCTGGGCGCCGGGACCCTCTACGGGGCTCTCACCCACCTTCTCAATCAGAAGCTGATCCGCAGGAGCGGCGAGGCGGGCGAGGGAAGCGACCGGAGGAAGGTCTACGCGCTCACGCCCCTCGGCGAAGTGGTGGTGGCCTTGGAAGGGGAGCGTCTGGCCGCCCTCTCCCGGATCGCGGCGGACGTGACCAAGAGGCTCGGAGGCGGACGATGAACGGCGAGAAGACGACGAAGCGCGTGTGGCGGTGGCTGCTCCCCTGGAACGACGAGAGGACGGAGCGGTGGCTGACCGAGGAGGCGCGTGCAGGCTGGCGGTTGACCCGCGTCGGGTTCTTCGGGGGGTACACCTTTGAACGGGCGGCTCCCGCGGAGGTCGTCTACCGGCTCGACGTGGCGCCGTCCAAGCTGCACGACCGCGGCCAGTACTTCGACCTCTTCCGCGACGCCGGCTGGACGCTGCTCGGGCACCGTGGCCTGTGGCAGTTCTTCTCCCGGGATGTTGCTGGCGGCGGCGTCCCGGAGATCTACACCGACCACCGCTCCAAGATAGGGAAGTACCGGCGCATCCTCGCGTTGCTCGGGGCGATGACGGCGGTCCTGGGGTCGCAGGTGGCCACGAACCCGGGCGTGAGGCACTCGACGGCGATCACCGCGTTCTACGCGGTCCTGGTCGGCTTCCTCCTCTACTTCATCGTGCGGGTGCTGCTGCGCATCCGGAGCCTCAAGGCGGTTGCCGGCGAGCAGGGCTGAGGCCGGCGGTAAAGAGCTGAGAGTGACAAGGCAGAGTTGGCGAGACGCTCAAACGGAAGCAGCCCCTGCCGCCGGCTGTGCGGTGTGAGCGCGACGGCCGAGGCAAGACGTTCGGGTTGCCCAGCGCCGCGGACCGCCCGGAGAAGGTAACGCCACATCTGAGAGGCTGCCTGGTCGAGGTCGGTCGCTTGCCGTGACGCGGTTGCATCACGGCGCGAGGTGATGAACGGTGACCCGAGTTTGTTTCTCGCACGGGCGGAGTTCACGGTCCAGGCGAGCGACTCGGTCAGTGATCTCCGTTGAGGAGTAGCCCTGGCTCACCAGAGCGCGGAACAGTTCCTGGCTGCGCCGGAACGCCGCACACGCGGCACGGTGGCCGACGCCGCCAGCATCTGCACCATGAAACAGCGCCATCCGAGCCTGGCCAGTCCCTTCGAGCGCACTGGCCAGATACGCGCGGTCGGCAGAGTTCATCGCATCGGCGGCAACCAGTTCCCGGGAAATCCGCACGGCCCGGCCGAGGTGTTGGAGCGCTCTTGCCGGCTGTCTCGCTGCCACGAGGGCGAGGCCGAGGTGAATGAGATCCGTGGCGAGGCGTTGTGAGGCCTGAGCGTTCCTCGAGTCTCCGGTCACGAGCGTCTCATCGATCGCCAAGGCCCGCCCGTAGCTTGCGAGCGCGGCCGTGAGGTCGCCGGCTGACTCCTGCAGCTCGCCGAGCGCAGCCACGCTGACGGCAAGCTGTTGCGCCTCCACTCCGCTCGTTGAGTTGTGCGCCACCAGTTGCGTGCGAATGTCAACCGCCTTGCGGTTCAGCTCGAGCGCCGCGGACATGGGACCCGCAGCGGCCTGTGCTCCAGCAGCACGCTCGTAGATCGCCGCCAGAGTGCGGCGGAGCCCGTCATCGGCTGGCGCGTTCGCGCTGAGTCTCTCGAGCAACTGTTGCGCCTTGCGGTACAGGGGAACCGCGGCCGCGGTATCGCCGGTCTCCTGGACCGCCCAGCCGAGGTCGCCAAGGCTGGCAGCAAGACGCCGCTGATCGTCCGGCCGGTCGTATCGCTTGTCCGATTCCTCGGCGAGCGCGACGGCCCGGCGGTATACCGCGATGGCCCCGGGCGCGTCTCCCCCAACGAACCGGGTGATGCCGATCCGGCGCAGGAGGTCCACGCGAGCAGCGGCGACAGCGGGCTCGACTGCGCTCCTGGAGGACAGCGTTTCGAGGAGCCGATCCGCCTTGTCATAGCTGACGAGGGCGCCGTGCGTGTTGCCGAGGTTCGGGTAGTACGGGTTCCCCTGCACGTCGCCGACTCGCTGGTACGCCTCCGCGAGCTCGCGCTGCAACCCCGCGTCGGTCCCGGCCTCACGCGCCAGACCGTCGAGGTATTGCAGTGCGCGCTTGACCAGGAGCTGGCGTGCCGGCGTTGCGCCGGCCAGATCCTTGATCGCATCATGGACCTCAAAGAGCAGCGAGTTGGCGAGCGCGCGGACGTCGTTGAAGCGTCGCTCGGCGCGGGCCCTTTCCGCACGTGCGACCCGTGCCTCCCAGGCGGTCGTCACGAAGCCGCCGAGGAGGGTGGCGACGAGCAGGGCGGCCGCCGCGACCCCGACACGGTGCCTGCGAATGAACTTGCCGCTCCGGTATACGAAGGTGTCGTTGCGTGCCAGCACGGGGTGGCCCTCGAGGTGGCGGCGGATGTCTTCCGACATCGCCTGTACCGAGGGGTAACGCCGTTCCGGCTCCTTGCGTAGTGCGGTCATGACGATGGTGTCGAGGTCTCCGCGCAAGGCGCGCCGCAGCTTGTCGTGGTGGCCATCCCAACGCCTGCGCGAAGGCTCGGGCGCCGGCGAAGCCGTTGCCTCACCGTCGCCACCGGATACTTCCGCCGCCCGATTGACGACGGCGCTGCTCGGTCGTTGCGGTTCCTCCTCGCAGACGGCTCTGGCGATCTCGTCAGGGGCACGGCCGTGGCAACGATACGGCCGGCGCCCGGTGAGGAGCTCATAGAGCAGCACGCCGAGGGAGTAGACGTCGCTCGCGGTGGTGATGCGCTCGCCGCGCACCTGTTCCGGGCTGGCGTACTCCGGTGTGAGGATACGATTGACGGCGGCGGTCAAAGTATGGTCGCCGCCATCGGTCAGCAGTGCTTCAGGTTCCAGCAGCTTGGCGACGCCGAAATCGAGCAGCTTGGGAACACCGCCGGGTGTGACGAGGATATTGCCGGGCTTGATGTCGCGGTGCACGACAAGATGCGAGTGCGCGTACGCCACGGCGGAACAGAGGGTGCGAAACAGCTCAAGCCGCGCCACCGTTGTCAGCTCTCGCTGCGAGCAGTAGTCGAGAAGGTGCTCGCCCTCGACGTATTCCATGACCAGGTACGGGAGGCCGTCGGCCGTGGTGCCGCCGTCGAAGAGACGGGCGATGTTGGGGTGCTCAAGGCCGGCCAGGATCTGCCGCTCCTTGCGGAACCTCTCGATGATGAACTCGGTGTCCATGCCGCGCTTGACGACCTTCAGCGCCACCTGGCTGGTGTACGCATCGTCGGCGCGCAGCGCGAGGTAGACGCGGCCCATTCCGCCGCAGCCGATCTCCCGCACGATCTGGTACGGCCCGACGCGGCGGCCGCTCGGCAAGGCGCCGGGATCGCCGGCGTCCTCCCCGAGGGCGCCCGCGAGCTCCTCGGCGACGGCGCGGTCCAGGCCCTCACCCCCGGCGGCGGTCGCTGCAAGCAGCGACTCGACGTCGCGCCGGAGCTCGAGGTCGTCGGGGCACTGTTCCAAGAGCCATGCGCCGCGCTGCTCCGGTGCGAGCTCGACGACGGCGAGGAAGAGGTCCTTGGCCCGGCCGAAGCGCTCCCGCGTCATGGCCGCTCGCCGGCCAGCTCTCGGTGCAGCCAGGCCTCGGCGTGCCGCCACTGGCGGCTGACGGTGGCGGGGGAGCAACTGAGGACTTCCGCGGTCTCGTCGATGGTCAAGCCACCGAACGCACGCAGTTCGACGAGGCGCGCCTGCGCGGGGTCGAGAGCCGCCATGCGGTCGAGGGCAAGGTTGAGGGCGACCAGGTCGATGCTGGGCGCCTCGGAGGTCACCTCTGCCTCGTCCAGTGGGACGCGCAGCGTGGACCCGCCGCGTTTCGCCGTGGCCCGGCGCCGCGCGTGATCGACGAGGATCTCGCGCATCGCCCGCGCCGCCACCCCGAAGAAGTGAGCGCGGTTCTCCCAGGTGGCGTGGCGCTGGTCGAACAGCTT
>JAJXUY010000050.1 GCA_021782525.1 Acidobacteriota bacterium
TCGGAGCGCACGTCGCGCTGCTCGCCGTGCTCGGCGAGGCGGCCGAGGGTGAGCGCCGCTGGCGGCGGCAGGCGGAGCTGGGTTGCGCCCTGCTGCGCTCGCGGCTGGCCGCGGCGCGCGAGCGCCTGGGCGAGACGCCGGGGATCACGGCGAGCGTCGACGCCTGGAGTTTCGCGGGCTGGCTCGACGACGCCGCGCTCGCGGAACACCTCGCCCCGGAGCTGGCGGCGGTCCCCGAGCGCCTGAGCCGCGCCGGTGCGGGGCTGGCGGTGGCGGTCGAGGATCTTGGCGATGGGCGCTCGCGCTGGGTCGACCTGACCAAGATGAGCGCGGCCGAGGCCGGCGCGCTGCTGCGTGCGACGGCGGCGTTCCCGGGCGGCTGGCCGCCGGTCGATGTCCCCGGGTCGCGGTTCACCGGATCGCTGTGGGGCGGCGTCGGCGCCGGTCTCGGCGGCGACACGCCGTGGGCGGGGGACGCGCTCGCCTGGGACGTCGTGTGCGGCTTCCCGGTGCCGGCGGCGACGCGGCCGGCGCTCGGAGGCTCGCTCCTCGAGCTGATCCAGCGGCGGGCCGAAGGGCGCGCGGCGGCCGGTGTGACCGGCTGGTTCGAGGCTCGCGGCGGGCGCTCGGTGGGCCTGGTCGCGCCGACCGAGGCGGCCTGGCGAGCGTCGGCCGGCCGGGCGGGGGCGGATCTCGGCGTCGAGTATCCGCTGCCGTGGGAGCGCAACGGCGAGCTGACCGCGGCCGTCCTCGCGTGCGGCGCCAGCGCGGCGCGCCTGCGGTAGACTCGGGCGTGCTAGCGAGGGAGGCCGTAATGGCGGACAAGCGGACTCGAACGGTTGTGCGTTCGGTCGGAGCGGTGCTTCTGTTCGGGGCGGTGGTGACGGGGTGTGCCGCGATCTTCGCGACCAAGATCGGCGACATCGAGAAGGCGCCCGGGCAGTACGACGGTCGCAACGTGACGATTGCCGGCAAGGTCACCGCGACGCATGACCTCCTCGTCGTGAAGTACTACGAGGTCAACGACGGAACGGGCGAGATCGCCGTCGTGACCGACAGCGCCTTGCCGAAAGAAGGTGAGGACGTGCGGGTCAAGGGCCAGGTCAAGCAGGCGTTCGCAATCGGCACGGCGCGCCTGGTCGTGATCGTCGAGCAGCCACCGGCCAGGTAACCACCGATCTCGGGGGTTCGTAACCGATGCGGCGAGTGGGCATCGTTCGTGGCGCCGCCGCGATCTCGATCGGGCTGGCGGTGGTCGCCGCCGAATGCGCGGGCGCGCAGACCGTTTCCGAGGCCGTGGCCCAGCTCAAGCGCGACGCGACCTCGCTCATCACCATCGATCGGCCCCTGTCCGCGGCCCAGCTCGCGCTCGGGCTCGGTCTGTTCGCGCTCGTCTCCAGCGCCGACCCGCGCCTGTCCGAGCAGAGCCGCACCCACCTCCCGGGCTGGGTGGACCACTTCAAAAGCGGTGGCGCGACCGGCAGCGCGAACACGGTCGCGGTCGCGCTGGCGGCCGGGGGACTGCTCGCCGGCGACCACCGGGTCACGACCGGCGGGCTTACGCTGCTCGAGGGGAACATCGTGCTCGGGGTCGTCCTGCAGCTCTCGAAGCGCGCCTTCGGGCGTGTGCGGCCGAACCACTCCGGCCCGGGGCGCTGGTTCGCCGGCGGTGACTCGTTCCCGTCGGACCACACGGCGCACGCCTTCCTCGTCGCGTCGGTCCTCGACGCGGTGATCGACCGTCCGGCGTGGCGCTGGGTGCTCTACCCGCTCGCTGGCGGGGTGGGGCTCGACCGCCTGCACGAGGGCGTCCACTACCCGACCGACGTGATCGCAGGCGGCCTGCTCGGGTGGTGGATCGGCCACCGCCTGTCGGTGTCGCACGGGCTGGCCGGGCGACCCAGCCGCCTCACGGTTTCCTGGGCCCCGATCCCGGGCGGTGCGCTGATCGCCGCCCACGCCGCGTTCTGAACGCCGGACTCGGAGTGCCGCCAAGGCCCCGTAGATCCCGTCTGACCGACGTACAATTCAACGTTGGAGGCGCGATGCCGCGCGAGATTCGTTTCTTCAACACGTTGACCCGTCGGGTCGAGGCGTTCCGACCGCTCGAGCCGGGGCATGTCCGCATGTACACCTGCGGGCCGACGGTCTACAACTTCGTCCACATCGGGAACCTGCGCACGTTCCTGTTCGAGGATGTGCTGCGCCGCACCCTCGCCGCGTTCGGCTACCGCGTCACGCAGGTGATGAACCTGACCGACATCGACGACAAGACGATCAAGGGGGCGGCGGCCGAGGGTGTTTCCCTGCGCGAGTTCACCGACCGGTACGTGGACGCATTCTTCGCCGACATCGACGCGCTCGGCATCCAGCGCGCCGAGCACTATCCGCGCGCCACCGAGTTCATCGCGCAACAGGTGGCGCTGGTGCGGCGTCTGAACGAGCGCGGCCACACCTACGTGCAGGACGGATCGACCTACTTCCGCATCGGGACGTTCCCCGGCTACGGCAAGCTCTCGGGCCTCGACGTCGACGCGGTCAAGGCCGGCGCCCGCGTCGACGCCGACGAATACGAGAAGGAGGACGTGCGCGACTTCGTGCTCTGGAAGGCGGCCAAACCGGGGGAGCCGGCGTGGGAGACGGAGCTCGGGTCGGGCCGACCAGGCTGGCACCTGGAGTGCTCCGCGATGGCGATGGCGCTCCTCGGCGAGAGCTTCGACATCCACACCGGCGCCGTGGACAACATCTTTCCCCACCACGAGAACGAGATCGCCCAGAGCGAGGGCGCGACGGGCCGGCCGTTCGTCCACACCTGGTTGCACGCCGAGCACCTGGTGGTCGAGGGGCAGAAGATGGCGAAGTCGGCGGGGAACTTCTTCACCCTGCGCGATCTCCTCGTGAAGGGGCACTCGCCGCTCGCGATCCGCTACCTGCTCGTCTCGGTGCCGTACCGGCAAAAGCTCAACTTCACCTTCGACGGTCTGCACGCCGCCGCGGCCGGCGTCGAGCGCCTCGGCAACACGCTGCGCCGGCTCGCCCACACGCCGCCGGCCGCCGCGACCGGCGGCTTGCCGGCGGCGGCGGTCGAGGAGTTCCTGGCCGAGTTCGACGGCGCCCTCGCCGACGACCTCAACACCGCCCGGGCGTTGGGCGCGGTGCACACGCTGCTCACCCGGGTCAACCAGGCGCTCGACTCGGGCGGGGTCGGCGAGGCGGTTCGCGCCGGCGTCGAGGCGGCGCTCGCGCGGGTCGACGCGGTGCTCGGTATCGTGCCGAGCCGCGAGGCCGAGGGAGCGGGAGACGGATGGATCGACGCGCTCGTGGCCGAGCGCAACGCGGCGCGCAAGGCGCGCGACTTCGCGCGCGCCGACGCGATCCGCGGCGAGCTGACGGCGCGCGGCGTCGTACTCGAGGACACGCCACACGGCACGGTGTGGCACCGCACGAGATAGGCCGGCACCGGGCGACAAACGGCCTGGTCCACGGACCGTGGTCCGTGGGGGCCGGGGCGCGTCGGGGTTGCCCGGCGGGGCTATCATTGAGGCATCGCGGGAAGGGAGGATCAGGTGAAACGAGCGGTTCCTCTCGTTTTGCTGGCGGCCCTGGTCGCCGCCGCCGGCTGCACGGTGAACCCCGTGACCGGAAAGTCGCAGATCGACCTGCTCGGCGAGGCGCAGGAGGTGCAGATCGGCAACCACCTGTACCCCGGCGCGATCCAGTCCTCGCTCGGAGCGATCGCCGAGGGCGACGTGCAGCGGGAGGTCGAGCGCGTCGGCGAGGCGGTCGCCTCCGTCAGCCACCGTCCCGGGCTCACCTACGCCTTCACGGCCGTGAACGAGCCCGAGGTCAACGCCTTCGCCCTCCCGGGCGGCAAGATCTGCATCACGCGCGGGCTGCTCTCTCGCCTCGATTCCGAGGATGGGCTGGCCGCCGTGCTCGGGCACGAGGTCGGCCACGTCACCGCCCGCCACGTCGTCTCGGCGTACAACCGGCAGCTGCTCCTCAGCGCGGTCATCGTGGGCGGGGGGGTTTACATGGAGTCGGAGAGTGTCGAAAACCGCAGCCTGATCACACTCGGCGCGCTCGTCGGCGGCCAACTCGTCCTCGCGCACTACTCGCGCGAGCAGGAGAGGCAGGCCGACGAACTGGGACTCGAGTACGCGGTCAAAGCCGGGTACTCGCCGCAGGGAATGATCGAGACGCAGAAGGTGCTGCTCGGCCTGCAGAAGACGCAGCCGGGCGTGGTGGAAAGGCTGTTTGCCTCGCACCCGATGTCGGCCGAGCGGCTGGCGACGGCGGAGCAGCGGGTGGGGTCGCTGGCGGCGGAGGTGCGCGGTCGCGGCTTGCGGACGCGACCGTACCGGACGGCGATGGCGGGTGTGATCTCCGGGCGTCCGGCGTGGGACGCGGCGCACGAGGGCATTGCGTTGTTGGGTCAGGGTGAGGGAGCAAAGGCCGAGGCCAAGCTCGCCGACGCGGTGAGGATGGCCCCCACGGAAGGGGTCCTGCACACGCTGCACGCGGTGGCGCTGGCGAAGCTGCAGCGCCAGGATGCGGCCGTTGCGGAAGCTCGGGACGGGGCGCGGCTGTCACCCGGCGTGTACATCTCCCGACTCGTGGCCGGCGAGCTGCTGGTCGACCCCGACGCCGCGGCCGCGTTGGAGAACCTCGGCGGGGCGGAGACGCTGTTGCCCGGGCAGGCGCGTGTCTCGCTCTTGCGAGGACGGGCGCTCGAACGCCTCGGCCGCCGCGACGACGCCAGGGCCGCGTATGAGGAGGCGATCAAGCGGGATCCCGGCGGCGACGTGGGCGCCGAGGCGACCCGACGCGTCAGAAGTCTGGGTTAGGGCGGAGAGGAGGCCACGATGAGCGCACCGGATCCTGTCGGCGAGCTGGTGTTGCTGACCCGCGCAGCGGCGGATGCCGGACTCGACTGGCGGACGCGCCTGCGCGAGGAGTGGCTGCCGCGCACCGTGGCCGCAACGCCGCACCCCATCCTCGCCACCGCCCTGGCGCGGTGGTCGGACGAGGCCCCGGACGTCGGCGGCGATCTCGGTGGCCGGCTCGAGACCGCGGTCGTGGCGGCGATGGCCGAGCAGGGGTACGACTGAGCGCGGCACCGCTGCAAGGAGTTGAGAAGTGGAGAGTGCGGAGTGAAGGTTTGACGAGGGCGGCAAGAGGGAAGAGGTAAAAGGGCAAGGGAACAACGAGGCCCTCTTTGCAACCGTTTCTTGTCTTCCCTTTGCCCTCTTCCTCTTTTCCTTTTCCCGCTCGGCTTCGGCGTCGTCCTCCATCGTCCATTCCCCGGGGGAATAGCGACGCCGGCGCGTGCCTTGAACCGTCAGGTAGCGGATGGGAGGTCGGGATGCGCGTGCTCGCGGCGGCGATGATGCTGGTGCTCGGAGCTGCGGTGGCCAGTGCGGAGGTGCGTACGAAAGTCGTGGAGTACACGCAGGGCAGCACGCCGCTGCAGGGCTTCATGGCGTGGGACGACGCGGTGCACGGCCGCCGGCCGGGGGTGCTGATCGCCCACGACTGGATGGGCGTCGGCCCGTTCGTGGAGGGCCGGGCGAGGGAGCTCGCCAAGCTCGGGTACGTCGCGTTCTGCGCCGACATCTACGGCAAGGGGGTCCGTCCCGCGAACGCCGAACAGGCGGCGAAGACGGCCGCGATCTTCAAGGGCGACCGCCCGCTGACACGGGCGCGGGTGGTCGCGGCGCTCGACGTCCTGCGCGCCGACCCGCTCGTGGACCCGAAGCGGATCGCCGCGATCGGCTACTGCTTCGGCGGCATGGTGGTGCTCGAGTTGGCGCGCAGCGGCGCCGACGTGGCCGGGGTGGTGACGTTCCACGGCTCGCTCGACACGCCCACGCCGGCCGACGCCAAGAACATCCGCGGCAAGGTGCTGGCGCTGCAGGGGGCGGACGACCCGTTCGTCGGGCCGAAAGACGTGGCGGCGTTCGAGCAGGAGATGCGCGCCGGGCACGTGGACTGGGAGCTGGTGCAGTACGGCAACGCCGTACACGCGTTCACCAACCCCGCGGCCGGCCACGACAACTCCCGCGGCGTGGCGTACAACCCCGAGGCCGACCGCCGCTCCTGGCAGGCGATGAGGGACTTCTTCGCCGAGATCTTCCACTAGGAGCCTGTCGCGCATCGACTCCGGCTGCGGCTCGCGCTGGCATCCCGCTGGCTGCGTTGGCCTGCGCGAAACGTCCTCGACGCAGGCTGCAGCTCCGTCTGCGGGCATTTCGCTTGTCCGCCTTGCCAGCGGGCGCCATCGCGACCCTCGCTTGCGTCGCTATGCGCGACAGGCTCCTAGCGCAGGGCGGCGCCCCGGGTCCCTACTCGCCGACGGTGTACGCCTCCGATGGATAGCCGACGAAGTGGTAGAGGTTGGCGGGCGCGGTCGAGCCCATCCCGATCGCCTTCACCGGCAGCTCGGGCCCACCGATCGAGGTGCCGTAGACGAGTGGGTGGCCGACCGGCACGGGCAGCCCGAGCGCCGCGGTCGTCCGCTCGAGCACGAGCAGGCCGAGTGGGATCGCGAAGCGGCCGCACCAGGTCAGGCGATACTCTGATGGTTGCTCCGGGTCGACGCACGTCGTGTAGAACTGTTCCACGTTGGCGGTCGTCACCGGCCCCGCGAGCGGCCCGGTCAGCAACGAGCGGTCCTGCGCGCACGCCTTGACGTACGCGTCGACCCCGCCCTGGCCGAACGGCACATAGCCGAAGTCGTCGCCGTAGTGCACCGCGTCGGAGGAGATCACCACGGCGACGTCGCGCCCGAGCTTCCACCGGTGCGCCTTCATCGTCTCGGCGAGGGCGAGGCCGAGATCGTCGGCCAGCTTCTGCATGCGGCCGAACTTCATCACCGGCACGATCACGGGGACGAACTGCACGTCGGGGTGGACGTGCTTGAGCCAGTAGAGCAGGGCCTCGAGCGAGTGCTCGGAGTCGTGGGCGGCGTCGTCCTGCACGTAGTCGCCGTGCGGCAGGCGAGCGAGCAACTCGCCGCGCAGTGCCGAGACCGGCGCCTCGCCGTCGGGGGTGCGCCAGGCGCGGTAGTCGTCGAACACCAGCACGTCGTGCGCACCGAAGCGGCGGTAGCCGTGGAACACCCCGACGAGGAGGACGGTCTTGGCCGTGACCAGCGGCAGCGTCTGGCGGTAGACGCGCCCGGCGAACAGGTAGTCGTCGTGCGCGCAGATGACCCCGGCGACGCCGGGCGGGGGCGCTTCGCCCAGGCGCTCGGGCGCCGGCGGGGTGGCGGACAGCTCCCACGCCCTGGCCATCTGCGCGGGCGTGGAGGCGAAGCCGATCGCATCCTTCTGCCCGCGCACGTCGCCGGAGGACGGGATCCCCATGGTCGCGCGCACCTCGGCAAGCGTGGGCGGAACGGCGGCCGGCGGTTGCAGCGCCGCCTGCGCCAGGAGGGGGAGGGTGAGCAGCGGTGTGAGCACGGCCGCGAATCCGAGCATCGGTCACCTCGCGTCGGCAGCGTAGCGCCGGCCGGCGCGGCTGGCAAACGCCGCTGGTGAAGCGCCGGAGTGCGGACGAGGGCCAAAGGAGCCGAGGAGAAGGAGGCCGAAGAGCAGACGAGGCTTCAGGCGCGGGGCAGCGAGAGCAGCGCCGCCGCGGCGCGGTTGCCGGAGCGGACGGCGTAGTTCTGGCCACGGTCCTCGGGGTAGATCTGCGCCATGCACGCGTGGTAGAGACCGGGGATCGACGTCGCGAACGGCGGGATCAGCGAGCGGTAGTGGCACGGGATCACCGGCTGCGCGTAGGCGGCCTTGAAGTGGTGGCGCGCGAGCACCCAGCCGTCGTCGAAGGCGGGGTTGACCTTCTGCAGGAACGGCCGGTAGGCCGCCCAGACCTCGTCGTCGCGCGCGTTCCACAGAGGGTTGTCGGCGAACAGGTACTTGGAGATGTAGAGCACGCGGCGCCCGCCGTAGCGCTCGGGCGGGATGTAGTTGGTGTGCTCGATCAAGCCGCCGAACGGGAACGCCGGGTCGGCGATGTTGAGCCAGTAGTACGGGGTCAGCGATCGCGACAGCTCGAGCACGACGCACAGCGCGGCGGTGGAGGCGAGAGCGTCGAGCCGGGCGCGGTCGGGGTCCGGCAGCTGGCCGCCCGCCACCCTGGAGAGCTCGGCGGGCGCCGCGGTGAACAGCGCCGTGTCGCAGCGCTCGACGCCGGTGCGGGCCTGCACCTCGAGGCCGTCCTCGCTGCGCCAGATCCGGCGCACCGGGTTGCCGAGCTCGATACGGACGCCGAGCTCACGCAACCGCGCGACGAGCGCGTCGACGAGACGGGCGAACGAGCCGTTCATGTACCCGAGGCGCTCGCCGAGCCCGCTCGCCGAGCGCGAGCGGCCGCGCAGGAACACCTTCCCCCACAGCCACACCATCGCGACCTCGTCGGCCTTCTCGGCG
>JAJXUY010000051.1 GCA_021782525.1 Acidobacteriota bacterium
GCCGCTACCCCGTGCTGCGGAACCTGGTGTTCAACCCGAAGACGCCGGCCGGCCTTGCGCTACAATTGGTCCGTCGATTGTCGCATCGGGACCTGATGATGCTGGGCCGCGATCGCAACGTGTCGGAGACGGTCCGCAAGGTGGCACGCGAAGTTTTCGAGCACCGACGCTGAGCGGACGAGCCGTCGCTCGCCGCGGGGCGCGGAGGGACGATCATGAACCAGCGGCGAACGTACTACGAGGTCCTCGAGGTGGAGCCGTTGGCCTCCAGCGATCAGATCAGGACCGCGTTCCGCCGCCTGGCGCGCGAGCGGCATCCGGACCACTTCCAGGGCAGCGCGCGAGCGGCGGCGGAGCTGGAGTTCCAGGCGATCACGGAGGCGTACAACGTCCTTTCCGACGCGGCCGAGCGCGGGCGCTACGATCAGTCGCTGGCCGCCGCGGCGAAACAGGCGCAGCAGCTGGTCAACCCCCGCGAGGTGGCCCGCGCCTTGCTGGGGAAGGCGGCGGGGCTCGCCAACGCCGGCCAGGCGGGTGAGGCGAGGGAGTACTTCGCGCAGGCGGTGGCCCACGACCCCGACAACGCCAAGGGCCATCACCTGTACGCTCTCTTCCTCGCGAAGCAGGCCGGGGGTCTCGACGAGGCGTTGCGGCAGATCGGCCATGCGACCCGCCTGGAGCAGAACGATCCCCGCATCCTGCTCGACGCGTCGAAGATTTTCGCGCGGGCCAAGATGTTCGCCCGGGCGATGCGCTTCGCCCAGCAGGCGCTGCAGGTCATGCCCGGGGACCCGGCGGCGGAGAAGTGGCTCGAGCAGTTGAACGCCATGATGGAGGGCGGAGGGAACGCGTAGGATGCGCATCGGAGAGGCGGTCGCAACGTGATCTTCAAGGCGCGGGGGTTGACGGACAGGGGGCTGCGCCGGCACCACAACGAGGACGAACTCCTCGTGCGCGACGACCTGAGCCTGTACGTGGTGGCCGACGGAATGGGCGGTCACGCCGCCGGTGAGGTTGCGGCCGGACTGGCCATCAAGGAAGTCGAGCGCTCGGTTGAGACCTCGAGCGGGGCCGAAGACGACACCTGGCCCCAGGGCTGGGATCCTCGCTTCTCCGTCAACGCCAACCGCCTCGTGCAAGCGATCCTCTCGGCGCACCGGAAGGTGACCGGAGCGGTTGCCGGGGAACCGGAGCTGCGCGGCATGGGAACGACGATCGTCGCGGCGCTGCTCGACGGGGCACGCGGCCGCGTCAGCGTGGCCCACGTCGGAGACAGCCGCGCGTACCTGTGCCGCGACCGCGCGACGTCGCTGATCACCGCGGACCACTCGTGGGTGCACGAGCAGGTCGTGGCCGGCCTGCTCTCGGAAGATGCGGCCCGCACCCATCCGCTCAAGAACGTCGTCACGCGGGCGCTCGGCGGAAATCAGGAACCGCTCGTCGACGTCGAGGATCGGGCCCTCGTCCCCGGCGACCTGCTCCTACTGTGCTCGGACGGCCTGAACACGATGCTCTCCGACGAGGAGATCGGCGAGGTCCTGGCCCGCGGCGGCGACCTGACGCGGCTGGCCTACAGGCTGGTCGCCGAAGCCAACCGCAAGGGAGGCGTCGACAACATCACGGTGATCCTGGCGCAGGCGTTGCCTTGACCCTCCGGGCGCCGAGGGGTATCGTGCGTCATATGAGGATCACGCGCGTGGTCGTCGCGGGAACCGCTTGTGCGCTGGCGTTGTCCTTGCCTGCGCGCGCCGCGATCGCCGTGAGCTCGTACGGCCACAGAGGCGTCGTCTTCGAGGTGGAGGCCACCCCCGGGGCCCAGGCCACGTTCGCGGCGTGCTCGCAGGCCCTCGACCTCCTCCTGCAGCGCGGCTGGCAACCCGGCACCACCCATATCCGCATCCAACACGATCCGTACGACGCGACGTCGCCGGCGGCAGACGTCGTGCTCGGCACGGCCGCCGACAGCGACGAC
The DNA here is from genome assembly GCA_021782525.1 of Acidobacteriota bacterium. The sequence continues at coordinate 1,973 of JAJXUY010000051.1, forward strand.
AGCGCGTTCGAGTTCACCGCGCAGCTGGTCGAGCGGCAGTTGGAGCACACGGCGGATCCCGAGGTGGCGGCCTTTTTGGCGCGCACGGTCGCTGCCAACCTGAGCGCGCCGGGGTGCGCTCGGCGGACGGAGTGGGAGCGGGACTGGGTCGCACACCTCGCGAGCGGGGACCTGCTCACGACGGCGTTGCCCGAGCTGCTCTGGCGGACGGGAGGCGACAGCGCCGTCCGCGCGGCGGTTCTGGGGAGCTGGCCCGAGTCCGCGTACGCGGCGCTCGCCGCGCGCGGCGTCGAGCACCCCCTCCGGCGCATGGGCGAGGTGGCAGTCGCGGGCCTCGTCAACCCCGACGCCCTGGGCTTCCATTCCCTCACCACAGTGGGCCGCGCCTTGCCGACGCCGGCCCAGCAACCGGACCTGAGCTTCGCCCAGACCGGTCTGCGCCTGGTCGCCCTTCCCGGCGACACCGGGGCGCTCGCGGTACAGACGCTTGCCAGCGGGCACGCCACCGGCTGGGTCGTTGTCAAGTACGCCCTGACGGGGTCGTTCGATGCGGTCCCGCTCAACCCCGCGGCCGAGGTGAACGTTCCCCTGCGCGGAATCGAGTGGGCCGCGGTGGTCGCCGTCGGAGAGGGCCCGGACGGTCGCCTCGCCCTCAATTTCAGGCCGCTCGCCGACTACCCCGTCAGTGTCAGCCGCTGGGACTTCCTCGCCGGCGAGGACAACGCCAGCCTGGCGTGGGAGACACAGCGCCAGGAAGGGCTCAAGGGGTTCGTGGTGGAAGCGCTGAGGACGGACGTCCGCGGCGGCTGGAGCGTCATGCGGAGGACGATGGTGCCCGTGGCCACGGACGGTGAGAGCTCGTTCGGCTACACGTTCGTGGACGGGGACACCAAGGGCGTCGGCGGCTATCGCCTGCTCGCGCTCACGGCCGACGGCTTCCTCGCCGAGGTCGGGATGTTCCCTCTCCACGCCGAGCCGTGGCCCACACGCGAGCCGGCGGCGCGCTGACGTCCGGGCGAGATTCGGCTCTCAAGCCCGCGCCAGGCGGAAGGCACCCCAACCCAGCAAACCGAGCACGAGCAGCGGCATAGCCAGCACGGCGAGCAAGGGGATGCCCAGAAGCACGAGGGTGAGCAGGACCGTTCCGGCCAGCGCGAGCTTGACCAGGCCGAAGACGAGCTTCAGCGGCAGGAGCAGCAGCTTCAGCGAGACAACCAGGACTCCGGTCGCCAGGAGCACCACACCTACCGACGCCAGCGCAAGCAACGTGAGCATGATCGTCCCCCTCGCACGATCGTACGACGCCGCGTGCCGTGAGGTTTTGCGCCGGGCCGGGCCGGCCGGGGCCGGGAACGGCGCGGTTTGCCTACAATGCCATCGTGGCGTCGAGCCGCGCGTTGCGCGCCGTCGTGATCGCCGTGGTCCTCGTGGCGCTGCTGCTGGGGGGCGGCGTGCTGTGGTGGTTGAGCCCGGGGCGGGGGATCGGCGCATGGCGGCAGGGGCCTCCGCCGCACCCGTGGGCGGCGTGGCAACGTCAGGAGACCGTCTGGCGCGAACAGGGGCTGCGCCGCCCGATCGAGAGCAGCTACGTGCCGCTGCCGGCGATCTCCATCAACTTGCAGCTCGCCCTGCTCGTCGGCGAGGACATCAACTTCCTCGGGCACGGAGCGTTCGACTTCACCGCCATCCGCGAGGCGATCGAGGAGAAGGAGCGGGTCGGGGGTCGCTTTCGCGGGGCGTCGACGATCACGCAGCAGCTTGCCAGGACGCTGTTTCTCTCCAACGAGCGAACGCTCTGGCGCAAGCTGCGGGAGGCCAGGCTCGCATGGTGGATGGAGCGCCGGCTCGGCAAGCGCCGCATCCTCGAGCTGTACCTGAACGTCGTGGAGTTCGGGCCGGGCGTCCTCGGCGCCGAGGCGGCCTCCCGGCACTACTACGGTGTGGCCGCGAGCGCGGTCGACGCCTCGCAGGCGGCCGGGCTGGTCGCGGCGATCCCTTCTCCCGGCCGCGACAACCCGGAGACGTCCACCCCGCGCTGGCACGCCCGCCAGGCGCTCATCCTGCGCCGGATGGAGCACGCGTCGTGGCTGCACCGCCTGCTCGTCTCTCTCGATCGCAGCGAGCGCGACTGATCGCGGCCCCGCGCTTGCCAATGGCCGGCAACCCCTCTACAGTCCGGGTGCATGGCAGGGTCACCGACGCCCCAGTTCCTCGCTCCGCTTGAAGACTTGCGGCAACGGATCGCCGACGCCGAACGGGCCGGCGGCGCGTCTGGCCGGGCCGAGCTCGCCCGCCTGAAGAGTCGGCTGGAGGACGAGGCGAGGAGGATCGCCGCCGAGCTGACCCCATGGCAGCAGTGCCAGCTGGCTCGCCATCCGGAGCGGCCGTACTGCCTCGACTACGTTCGCGGCCTGTTTACCGACTGGGTGGAGGTGCACGGCGATCGGACGTTCGGCGACGACCCGGCGATCGTCGCCGGGTTCGCCCGCCTGGACGGGGAGAGTGTGGCCGTGGTGGGCCACCAGAAGGGACGGGACACGCGCGAGCGCCTCTACCGGAACTTCGGCCAGCCGCGCCCCGAGGGGTACCGCAAGGCTTTGCGCCTCATGCGGTTGGCGGAGAAGTTCGGGCGCCCGATCGTGAGCCTCGTCGACACCCAGGGGGCGTATCCAGGGCTCGAGGCGGAGGAGCGCGGACAGGCCGAGGCGATCGCCCGGAACCTGCGGGAGATGGCGGCGCTCAAGGTCCCGATCGTCGTGGTGGTGACCGGCGAGGGCGGATCGGGTGGCGCGCTGGCGATCGCCATCGGCGACCGGATCCTGATGCTCGAGCACGCGGTGTACTCCGTCATCTCGCCCGAAGGCTGTGCGGCGATCCTGTGGAAGGACCAGACGCAGGTCCAACAGGCCGCCAGCGCCCTGCGCCTGACCGCCAGTGACCTGCTGCGGCTCGGCGTGATCGACGAGGTCATCCCCGAGCCGCTCGGGGGGGCGCACATGGATCCCGGTCTGGCGATCAGGACGGTAGGGAGCGCCATACGCAAGTCGCTGGCCGAGCTGCGGCGGATCAAGCGCGACGAGCTGCCCCGCCGCCGGTTCGCCAAGTTCAGCGCCATGGGGCAGTTTCTCGAACGGTGACCCCGCGGCTCCTCGCACTGCGACGGGCTTCCGTCGTCCTCCTCGTCCTCTGGACGGCCGTGCTGGTAGGGACGTTTTTCGAGCGGCGCTACCGCCAGGCGCCTGCTCCCGAGCCCGCAGAGGAAGAGCCGGCCGCGAAGGGCGATCAGGGTCAGCCGATCCGCGTGCACAAGGGCTTCGTCTACTCCGACACGCTCGGTATCGAGCCGAACTTCCGCATCGCGGCGCGCGAGGCGGTGGAGTTCACGTCGGGGTGGTACGAGTTCCGCGACGTGCAGGTGTCGCTGTACCACGAGGGGAGGGTGGCCTACGGCTTGGTCGCGGACCGACTCAGGTTCAACCCGGTCACCCACGAGGCCGAGACATCCGGTCGCGCCGAGGTTTCGCTGCAGGGCGGAGTCGTGTTGCGGGCCGCCGGCTTCAAACTCGGCGGCAGGGAGCGCCTGCTCGAGAGCCGCGGGCCGGCGACGTTCGCTGGCCCTGGGTGGGGCGGCCTGGCGGGGTCGGCGCTGTGCTCGCTCGCAAACGACACGATCGAACTGGCCGGCGGCGTCTCGGTGACGTGGCGCGGTTCGGGCCGCACCCCCGAGCCGACCATCGTCCTGTTGGCGCGGACGCTCCGCTACGACCGCAAGACCGCCACGGTGGTCTTCGACGACGGCATGACCGTCCTGCGAGGCCGGATGCAGGCGCGCACGGCGCAGGCCGAGTTGCAGCTGTCCGGACCCGAAGGCGAGCTGCGCACCGCCACCCTGGCCGGACCCGTCGCGGTCACCGGCGTCCTCGACGACGGCAGCGACATGGACGCCTCGGCCGGAACGACGACCGTCGCGAGCATCCCCGGCGGTCGCTATCAGCTGACCGCCGCCGGCGCCGCCGACACCGGCTGGGTCACCGTGAGCTGGGCCGACCGTCACGTCGGCTGGCGGCAGCTCACGACATGGCGCCTGGTCGGAGAAGGGTCGAGGACGGCGTGGGAGTGGCTGGAGGGGCAGGGCCTCGCCTGCGCCCGCGAGATCATGGATGGCGCCGAGCCCCGGTCGCTGGCGGCCGACCGCATGCGGCTCGTGTTCGAGGGCGGGCAGGCGTCGTCGGTCCTCGCCGACGGTTCGGTTCGTGTCGATACCGGCGACCAGTGGGCGGTGGGGGACAAGATGCAGGTGGCGCTGGCTACCAGGACGTTCGTGCTGAAGCCCGCCGCGCAGAAACGGGTGGAGCTCGGGGCACCGGGCGCCCTCGCCTGGTGTGACCGGCTGGAAGGCTCGGAGGGGGGCGACATCGCGGCACGCGGCCAGGTCACAGGGGCGATCGAGCGGGCGAGCGCCGGCCGGACCGCCGTCCCGATCCGCTTCGCGGCGTCCTCCGCGACCGCCTCCCGGGACGGCAGCCACCTGATCCTCGAGGGCGACGCCCGTCTCTGGCAAGGGGAGCGCGTGGTCCGCGCCGACCGGCTCGACTACGACCGCGCCAAGGACATTGTCACCGGGGAGGGCGGGGTGCTGACGACCGCGAGGGCGGTATCGGCGAGCGGCAAGCCGTCCAACGTCGAGGTGCAGGCGCGGACGCTGCGCTACGACCGCCCCGCGGGCATCGCCACCTACGAGGGCGACGTCACGCTCGACGACGGCCAGGCGCGCGCCAGCTGCCAGAGCCTGGTGGCGACGATGGACGCGAACGGCAACATCGAGCTGGCGAACCTCGACGGCGGCGTGACGGTCCGCGACCTGGCGAGCGCCAGGGTGCTCTCCGGTCAGAAGGCGCGCATGCTGGTGGCCGACGGGCTGTTCGAGATCTGGGGCAAACCGGTGCTGGTGAAGGGCCCCGGGGGCGACCAGGTCAAGGCCGACCATCTGGAGTGGCACCGGGCCTCCAACACCGTCGTCGTGCTCGGGGCGGAAGACAACCCGAGCGAGACGCTCTACCATCCGCATCAGCCGACCCCGACACCCGGGGCGCACAGGAGGCAGCCATAGAAGAGACACCGCGGCTCGAGGCGACCAACCTCGTCAAGCGGTACCGCAAGCGGGCCGTGGTGAACGGCGTTTCGCTGGCCGTGAGCGGAGGCGAGATCGTCGGCCTGCTGGGGCCCAACGGGGCGGGCAAGACAACGACGTTCTACATGCTCGTCGGGCTCGTGCAACCCGACGCGGGCGAGGTGCGAATCGGGAGCGAAGACGTCACCGGCCTGCCGATGTACCAGCGCGCCCGGCTCGGCATCTCGTACCTGCCGCAGGAGGCGTCGGTCTTCCGCAGGTTGACCGTCGAGGAGAACCTCTACGGCATCCTCGAGCTTCGCGGCGTGGGCTGGCGCGACGCGTCGGCCACGGTCACGGAGCTGCTGGAGGAGTTCGGGATCGCGAAGCTGCGCAGCCAGCGCGCCGAGACGCTCTCCGGGGGAGAGAGACGGCGGCTGGAGATCGCGCGGGCGCTGGTGACCCAGCCGCGCTTCCTGCTCCTCGACGAGCCGTTCGCCGGCATCGACCCGATCACGGTGCTCGACGTGCAACGCCTGATCCGCCACCTGCGGCACCGCGGGTACGGGATCCTGATCACCGATCACAACGTGCGCGACACCTTGAAAATCACCGACCGCGCGTCTATCATCAAAGACGGCAAGGTTTTTGCAAGCGGGGACCCGGAAACGCTGGCCAGGGACCCGCTGGTGCGGCAGGTGTACCTGGGAGAAGAGTTCCAGCTCTAGCGACCATGGCGCTCGAACAGAAGCTCAACCTCAAGCTGGCTCAGAGGCTCGTGATGACGCCGACGCTGCAGCAGGCGATCAAGCTGCTGCAGCTCTCGCGCCTCGAGCTCGAGCAGGCGCTCGCGCTGGAGGTGCAGGCGAACCCGCTGCTCGAGCTCGCCGAGGAGTCGCCTGCCGAGGAGGAAACCGCGGGCCCGGATGAGCCCGCGGCGGCCGACGACGGTCCCGACGCGGCCGAGGCCAGCGTCGCGGAGGCCGCGGGCGCCGCGCCGGAGGGCAACGGCGACGAGCCGGCCGCGGCGGCGGACTCGTTCGGAGAGGTCGAGCTGGACGCCCTGTTCTCCAACTACCTCCAGGACAGCCCGAGCCTGAGCCAGGGGTGGGACGACGGCGAGGAGCACTCGCTCGAGAACTCGCCGGCGCCGTTGCGCAGCCTGTTCGAAGACCTCAGCCTGCAGCTGCGGCTGGGGCACACTCCGGCCGAGCTGCTGCCGATGTGCGAGTTCATCGTCGGCAACCTCGACC
>JAJXUY010000052.1 GCA_021782525.1 Acidobacteriota bacterium
AGCAGGCGCTCTACGGCGGCGTGACGTACCGCGGCACATGGCTGCCGAACTCGCCCGAGCACCAGGCCGCCCTCGACGCCGAGTACCGGATCACGCCGGCGCTCGCGGTCGGGGCCGGGGCGCAGCTGTGGACGCGGGCGTGGGTCGATCCGAGCAACGTGCCGTGGGTCGGCGGGTACACGCTCATCAACGCCCACCTCAGCTACCGCACCCGCATCGCCGGGGCGCGGGCCGAGATCCTCGTGTCGGGCCGAAACCTCGGGGGCAAGCGGTACATCGCCTTCGCGGAGCCGGACCCGGACGGCAACTCGTACCAGCCGGGCCCGGCGCGGGAGGTCTTCGGAGGGATCCAGGTCCACTTCTAGCGTGCTTTTCCGATCGCGCGCCCGCCGGGGCACGTGATCTTGTCGGCCCGGAGCGGAGGCGGTACTATCCGCGGCAGCTCATCCGCTCCCTCGCCGGGGCAAGGAGGCCAAGCGATGCGACGTTTGATCATGACCGTGTTTCTTCCCGTCCTGTTCCTGGCGCTCGCGTTCCCATCCCCGGCGCAGCCGGGTCCGCCCGGAACGGCGGTGAAGTCCGGGCAAGCGACGTTCACCTTCAACGGAACCGCGCTCAAGTTCGGGAACGTGACCGGGACGTTCAACCAGTCGTACGGCTACACCACGATCGGGCTCAACTTCAGTAAGGACGCCAAGACCGCCGCCGGCACGCACCTGAGCATCAATGTGATGGTCCAGGGACCGGGCAAGGTCGACCTCACCCAGGCGTTTGGCAACGGGATCGGGATGTGGTGGAAGAGCACGATTTTCACGTACGAGAAGGGCAAGAGCACCTGTGCGGTCGTGTTGACGAAGGTCTCCGCGACCGAGGTGGAAGGAACGGCCGAGTGTCCGACGTTGAACGAGCTGCACGGCGGCGGAACGGCGTCGCTCAGAGACGTCAAGTTTGTCGCGCGGACGGATTGACGCCGGTCGCCTCCGGGCGTCGTTTCGGGGGTCGCGATCGGTGGCCGCGAGCGCCGGCGGCCGGCGTAGAATCCGTGGGGCCGGGGCCGGGCGGGTGAGGGCCGGACGGTCTTGCCATCGCGATCGGTCGCCCGGTGCCGGCATGGGAGGTCGGTTGGCGGAAATCCAGAGCGTGCTGCGGCCGCTTGAGCAGTCTGAAAGTCTGATGAAGGAGATCTACAGCGAGCTCGCCGAGGCGTTCGCGGCGGACACGGAGGCGTCGTCGTTGTTCTCCAGGTTGGCTTTCGAGGAACGCTCGCACCTGTCGCAGGTGCAGTTCCTCCGCCGACTGGCGCGCCAGAACGGATCGGAGTTCGGCGAGGTCGATATCGACCCCGACGAGCTCGGTCGCGAGGTGGCCGAGCTCGAGACGGTGCTCGAGTCCGTACGGCGGCTCTCGCTGCGGGAGGCACTCGTGCTCGCGATCCAGTTCGAGGGCGGCGTGGCCGAGCTGCACGCGCGGCGCGCGATCGCGAAGGCGAACCCCGACGTGGCGCGCGTGTTCGGCACCCTGCACCTGGCCGACGAGCGGCATCGCGACAGCTTGATCGAGCTGGCGGTGCGGCGGGGGTTCCGATCGGCGTGAGGACCAGACGGGGCTGATGGTCGGGGGCGGAGCGATGCGCCGCGACGGCCCCGGGGGAGACGGCATGGTGAGCCAGGGATCGCGCGGAGATCTCGAGGAGCTGTTCGGGCGGCGAAGCCGGCCGGCGGGCTCGGCGGAAGGGGCGGCCGCGCCGGGTGCCCTGCACCCGGAGCTCGAGCTCCTGATCCGTCAGCTCGCGGACGCCAGCCGCGAAGCCGAACAGCTCGTGGGCCACCTTTCGGAGCAGCAGTTCAACTGGTCTCCCGGCCCGGGCCGGTGGTCGATCGCGGAGTGTCTCGGGCACCTCAACCTCATCGGTTCGGAGCTGCTCCCCAAGATCGACGCCGCGTTCGCCGAGGCGCGCGCCCGCGCGTGGTACCGGCAGGGCCCCCCCCGGGTCGGCTTCTTCGGGCGGCGGCTGCTCGAGGCCACGGAGCCGCCGGTCCGGAGCCGGCGCCGGGCGAAGAACGTGCACGTCTCGGAGGGGGAACAGACGGCCGGCGTCGTCCTCCCGGCGCTGTTGGACCTCAACGCGCAGCTGGCGGAGCGGGTGCGGGCCGGCAACGGGCTCGACCTCGGGCGGCCCAAGGTGAGCGCGTTCGGCTCGGTGCTGTACAAGCCCAGCCTGTACGAACTCTTCCTCGTCGCGGTTGCGCACGAGCGCCGGCACCTGCGGCAGGCGCAGTCGGTCAGGGACGATGCGGGGTTCCCGAAGCGCGTCGGTCCGCCGCCGGCCGCGGCGCCGCGGGCGGGGCGCTGAGAGCGGTGCGCCGTCCAGCCGGGGGCCCGAGCCGGACGGCGGGCGAGGGTTCGGGCGACCCCGGTGGGCCGGCCCCGCGGCGGCCCCGGGTGGGGGCCGGGACGGGCCGAGTGCATGGCGAGGTTTCGGCTCCGGCCGCGGGCGGCTTCGAGGCGGTCTACGCCGTCGTGCGGGCGATCCCGCGCGGGCGCGTGATGACCTACGGGCAGATCGCCGGCCTGCTCGGAAGCGTGCTCTCGCCGAAGGCGGTCGGCTGGGCGATGCACGGCTGCCCGGACGATGTCCCCTGGCACCGGGTGGTGAACGCCGCCGGACGCTGCTCGACCGACCGGCGGGGGGACATGCCCCCGGGCCTGCAGCGAGCGCTCCTCGAGCGGGAGGGCGTGGCGTTCGCGCTCGACGGCACGCTTGATCTCGAGCGCTTCCGGCACGTTCCACCGGTGAGGGGCGTGCGGGTACGGCGGCCGCCGCGGGCGGTGCGGGGCTAGAATCCCGGCGTATGCGCGCCCCCGCCGCCACGCGTTTCGGCCGCACCGTCCTGCCGGACTACCTGGCGGTCTTGCTGGTGGAGCGAGGACTCGCGTCGAACTCTGTCGCGTCGTACCGCCGAGACCTCGAGGCGTTCGGGAGGTGGCTGGCAACCCGGGGTCTGGAGGCCGAGGCGTGCGAACGCTCGGACCTGAGGCGTTACCTGACCGATCTGCGCGGGCGGGGCCTGGCGGCGCGCTCGGCGGCGCGGGCGCTGGCGGCGCTGCGCGGCTTTTACCGCTACATGGTCGAGCGCGGCGCCTGCGCACACGACCCGACGCTGGACCTCGAATCGCCCAAGGTGATGCCGGCGTTGCCGTACTTCCTCACCTCGGAGGAGGTCGAGGCGCTGCTCGCGGCGCCGGACGTGGATCGGCCGCTCGGCTTGCGCGACCGGGCGATGCTCGAGACCGTCTACGCCACCGGCGTGCGCGTCTCGGAACTGGTCTCTTTGACGCTGAGCCAGTTGCGCCTCGACCCCGGCTACGTGCGGGTCTGGGGGAAGGGAGGCAAGGAGCGGGTCGTGCCGGTCGGATCGGCGGCGCGCGGGTGGCTCGGCCGTTACCTGGACGGGGCGCGGCCGGCGCTCGACCGCAAGCACCGCGACGAGCTCTTCCTCACGGTCCGGGGCGAGGGGATGACGCGGCAGTGTTTCTGGCAGCTGATCAAGGCGCACGGCCGCAAGGCGGGGATCTCGACCCACCTGTCGCCGCACGTGATCCGGCACTCGTTCGCGACGCACCTGCTCGAGCACGGCGCCGACCTGCGCGCCGTGCAGGCGATGCTGGGCCACGCCGACATCTCGACGACCGAGATCTACACCCACATCACGCGCGAGCGCCTGCGTTCGCTCTACGACAGCAAGCACCCGCGCGCATGAACGGCGACCGGCAGGAGAGCAGGAGGGCCTTCGGGCCCGCCGTCGAGGCGCCGGGAGCGGACGCCCGCTGGCGGCCCCGGATCGGGGCCCTCCGGGTCGCGGTGCTCGGCCTCGCATTGCTGGCCGGGGCGGCGGGGCCGGCGGCGGCGCAGTACCTGGCGGTCTTCGTCGACGGCCGGCTGCTCAAGATCCGGTCGGCGACGATCGTGGGCGGGTCGAGGATCCGCCTGGACCTCCCCGACGGCGGCTCGATCGAGGTCCCGCTCACCCGCCTCGACCGGGTGATCGCGGACGAGATCGAGACGAAGCCAGAGCCGATCCCGCCGCCGGCGTGCGCCGCGGAGTACACGCGGGTGCCGTTGCCCGCGGGGACACCGTTCGCGGCCGAGATCGAGGCGGCGAGCCGGGCCGCGAACCTGGCCCCGGCGCTGGTCGCCGCGGTCGTCGGCACCGAGTCGGCGTTCCGGCCGTGGGCCGTGTCGCCGGTCGGCGCGGCCGGTCTGATGCAGCTGATGCCCTCGGTCTGGCTCGAGCAGGGGATCGCGAGCCCGTACGAGCCGGCCGCCAACCTGCGGGCGGGGTGCCGCCACCTGCGCATGCTGATCGACCGCTTCGGCGACCTGACGCTCGCGCTCGCCGCCTACAACGCGGGCATCGCCACCGTGGCGAGGGGCGGCCGGGTCCCTCCCTACCGCGAGACGCGGGAGTTCGTGCGCCGGGTGCTCGCCAGGTTCTGCCGTCCGGCTCCCGCGGTGGGTGCCGGCTGAGCTGTGATTGCACGTATAATGCACGTGCTCCGTCCGCGGCGGAACAGGGGGCCTGGCCCGGCGGTTGGCCAGAGTGTACGGGAGGGTGCGATGGGCGATCCGGGAAAGACGCCGACATTGCCAGTGCAGGGGAACGCGAGCGCACGCGCGCCGCACCTCAAGGACGGAGATCCGGCGTTCCTGACGACCAGGATGGACGCGCTGCTCGACGCCGCGCGCAAGAACAGCCTGTGGCCGTTCCCGTTCGGAACGGCGTGCTGCGCGATCGAGTTCATGTCGTTCATGATGTCCCACTACGACATCTCGCGGTTCGGGGCGGAGGTCGTCCGCTTCTCGCCCAGGCAGTCGGACCTGTTGATCGTCGCCGGGACCGTGACCGACAAGATGGCGCCCGTGATGGTGCGCATCTACGAGCAGATGGCCGAGCCCAAGTACGTCATCTCGATGGGCGTGTGCGCCTGCACCGGCGGCTTCTACCGCGCGTACCACGTGGTCCAGGGGATCGACGAGTTCATCCCCGTGGACGTGTACGTGCCGGGGTGTCCGCCGACGCCCGAGGCGCTCCTGCAGGGGGTCGTCAAGCTGCAGGAGATGATCGCGCGCGGGGAGACGCACTATCAACGAGCGCTGGCGGCGGCGAGGGCCGCCGGCCGCTGAGCCGGGTGGGGGTGGGCATGGGCGATCGCGACGAGAGGATGGCGGCGATCCGCAAGGCGTTTCCCGCTGGGAGCGTCGAAGAGGTGCCGGGCGGGGACATGCTGACGCTGCGCGTGGACCGGCGCGCGCTTCCCGAGTTGGCGCGGCGGCTCAAGGCCGACCCGGCGCTCGACTGCAAGCTGCTGCTCGACGTCTGCGGCGCCGACTACCCCGGCCGCGCGGAGCGCTTCGAGGTCGTCTACCACCTGGCCTCGTTGCAGCACCCGTTCCGGCTCCGCCTCAAGGTGCCGGTGCCCGAATCTGACCCGGTGGTGCCGTCCGTATTCGGCGTGTGGAAGGCCGCCGACTGGTTCGAACGCGAGGCGTTCGACATGTTCGGCATCCGCTTCGAGGGCCACCCCAACCTCAAGCGCATCCTCTGCCACGGCGCCTTCCAGGGGCACGCCCTGCGCAAGGACTACGACGCCGGGCAGCGCTGGCTGCTGCGCGAGGCCGAGCAGGAGCTGCCGGCGTGGGCGACCGAGCGGGTCGAGGACGGTGACCACTTCGAGACCCAGGTTCTCAACCTCGGCCCGTCGCACCCCGCGACTCACGGCACGTTGCGTACCGTCGTCAGGCTCGACGGCGAGCTGATCACCAGGGCCGAGGTCGAGATCGGATACCTCCACCGCTGCTTCGAGAAGATGGCGGAGAGCCACACCTGGAACCAGGTGATCCCGTACACCGACCGCCTCAACTACTGCTCGGCGATGATGAACGGCGTCGGGTACGCGCTCGCGGTCGAGAAGATGCTCGGCGTCGAGGCGCCGCCGCGGGCGCAGACGATCCGGCTGATCCTCTCGGAGCTGTCGCGGATCATGGACCACATCGTGGACATCGGGGCCAACCTCAACGACCTCGGCGCGATGACGCCGTTCCTGTACATGTACGAGGCGCGCGAGGAGATCTACTCACTGCTGGAAGCGTGCTGCGGCAGCCGCCTGACGATGTCGTACGTCCGCATCGGGGGGCTCTCGCACGACGTGCCGCACGACTTCGCCGACTCGGTGCGCTACCTGCTGCGGCGCATTCCGAAGCTGATCGGCGACATGGAGACGCTGATCACCAACAACCGGATCTTCCGCGACCGCACCGAGGGGGTCGGCAAGCTCTCCGCCGAAGAGGCCGTGGACTGGGGCTGGACGGGGCCGTGCCTGCGCTCCACCGGCGTGGCGTACGACGTGCGCAAGGCGTATCCGTACCTCGGCTACGAGACGTACGACTTCAAGGTGCCGGTGTCGCACGGCGGTGACACCTACGCCCGCTACCTCGTCCGGGTCGAGGAGATGAAACAGTCGCTCGCGCTCGTGGAGCAGGCGCTGGTGCGGCTCGAGGCGGGGCCGGTCATCATCGACGACCACAACGTCGCCTTGCCTCCCAAGGCCGAGGTCTACACCGAGATGGAGTCGCTGATCTGGCACTTCAAGCTGATCATGGAGGGAATGAAGGTGCCGGCGGGGGAGGGGTACGGGTTCACGGAAGCGGCGAACGGGGAGCTCGGGTACTACGTGGTCTCGGACGGCGGCGGCAAGCCGTACCGCATCAAGGTCCGGCCGCCGTGCTTCGCCATCTTCCAGGCCTACCCTCACATGATCGAGGACCACATGGTGGCGGACGCAGTGGCGATCCTGGGCAGCCTCAACGTGATCGCCGGGGAGCTCGACCGATGAAGAGCGACGACGTGGTCGTGTGCGATCCCAGGCCCCTCACCTTCACGCAGCGTTTCTATCTCGTCGAGGTGGTCAAGGGCCTGGCCGTGACGCTGCGCCACTTCCTCGGCAACCTCTTCGCCCGCAAGTACACGGTGACCGTCGAGTGGCCCGAGGTCAAGCGGGAGTACTCCGAGCGCCTGCGTGGGCGCCACATCCTGCTCGCCAAACCGGACGGCTCTCCCCGCTGCGTGGCCTGCTACATGTGCGAGGAGGCGTGCCCGGCTCAGTGCATCCACATCGAGGCCGAGGACGATCCCACGAGCCCCTCGATCGAGTACGAGAAGCGCCCCAAGGTCTTCACCATCGACCTGCTGCGCTGCGTCTACTGCGGGTTCTGCGTCGACGCCTGCCCCAAGGAGGCGATCGTGATGTCACGCACCCACGAGATGGCGTTCGGCGCTCGCGAGGAGGCGATCGTCGGGCTCGACGAGCTCCTGCAGAAGGGTCCGTACGAGCAGCTCGACCTCGGCTACCGGCCGTACTTCGGGGCGCCGAGGAGCAAGATCGAGCTGCCGATCCCGGTCAAGGCGCGGTGAGCCCCGGCTGCGGGAAAAACGATGGGGCGGCGCCGAAGCGCCGCCCCTGGTTGTTGGCCTGATCCGACGGTTAGATCGCGCGGACGTTGGCCGCCTGCAGGCCCTTGGGGCCGCGGACGACGTCGAACTCGACCCGCGCACCCTCCTTGAGCGTGCGGAAGCCCTCGCCGGCGATGGCGGTGTAGTGGACGAACACGTCCTCGCCGCCCTCCTGGGTGATGAAGCCAAAGCCCTTGGTATCGTTGAACCACTTGACAGTTCCCTGCGCCATGCTGCTATCTCCTTGTTGCTGGCGGCGTTGGAAAGCCGCCCTTCGCTGTGCCGGGTGCGTCCCGGCGTACGCCAAAAAGCCGCAAGGACGCTGCCCCTTGCGGCGGGTTAACCTCGACCTTGAACTGCTCCGCGACAGCCGAAAAACTCACACACGCAAGCTCTCACACTCCTCACCAGTTGTCAAGCCCCCGGGCACGGGCCCCGTCCGCGCGCGCACCCCGGCAGGCGAGGCCCTACTCCTCCTCCTCCTCGGACTCGGTGCCGGCCGCGGCGGCGATGATCTTCTCCTGGATCTGGCGGGGCGCCTCGTCGTAGTGCGAGTACTCCATGTGGAAGTCGCCGCGCCCGCCGGTGATCGAGCGCAGCGTCTGCGAGTAGGTGAGCATCTCCGCGAGCGGCACCTGGGCCTTGACCACGGTCTGGCCGTCCGCGGGCTCCATGCCCTGCACGCGCCCGCGGCGGGAGTTGAGGTCACCCATGATGTCCCCGAGGAACTCGTCCGGCGCCGTGATCTCGACCTGCATGACCG
>JAJXUY010000053.1 GCA_021782525.1 Acidobacteriota bacterium
GCGGTCGCACACGTCCTTCTGGATGTCGAGCTTGCCGCCGGCGGCGTACGCCTTGACCTGCTCGGCGTCGACCTTGATGTCGTCGCGCCACACGCCGATGAACGACATGTCGGAGCGCGCCACCGACGCGACGCAGTCGTTGGGGCAGCCGGCGAACTTGAGCTTGTACTTGTACGGGAACGCCGGGCGGTGCAGCTCGTCCTGGTAGGTCTGGGTGAAGTCGTAGCAGGCGCCCATCGTGTCGTAGCACGCCCACTCGCAGCGCGCCTGGCCGATGCAGCAGCTCGGCGTCCGCATGTCGGAGCCCGACCCGCCGAGGTCGAAGCCCAGGCTCGTGAGCTCGGCGAACGTGGGCTCGAGCGCCTCGGTCTTGCAGCCGAGCAGGACGATGTCGCCGGTCGACCCGTGCATGTTGGTGAGCCCGGAGCCGTGACGCTCCCAGATGTCGGTGATCTTGCGCAGCGCATCCGAGGTGTAGAACCAGGCCGCCGGCTGGTTGATCCGCATCGTGTGGAACTCGGCGACCTCGGGAAAGTCCTGCGGGACGTCCGAGTAGCGCCCGATCACGCCGCCGCCGTAGCCCATCACGCCGACCAGCCCGCCGTGCTTCCAGTGGCCGATGTGCTCCTCGTACGAGCGCTCGAGCACGCCGAGAAGATCGTCCGCCATCGGGGTGTCGGACTTCTTGATCTCCTTGACGAAGCTCGGCCACGGGCCGCTCTCGAGCTCGTCGAGCAGCGGCGTTTCCCTCTTCTTCCTCTCCTCACTCATGGCAGCTCCTTTCGGTGCCTGGACCTCCAACCCCAACCCGACCAGCTCAGTCAAACTCGTGCGAGGTCAACCGTGACGAACGGTCGAGAGCAGGTGCGCTTGCCTTCGGACGGCGAAGTGCCAAGCGCCCCGCTATCGTGTGCTCCCTCGCTACCTCATCCGATCAGCGGCGATGCAACGCCTGTGCCAGTGAGGCTTGATCGGCGGAGCCTGTTCAAGGGTACGTTTTTCCGAGATTTACGAAGTTGCGGCGAGTGCCTGGACCAGCCCGACGGCGCGCTTGTTACGGTGCCGTAACAAGAGGCGAATCGCCTGACGGTGGTCGCCGCGCCCAGAAGCAGGTCCGAACAAACCTGCAACCTCGAGCAGCGGCCGTGATCGCCGGCAAGGCGCCCGCCATCGGGGTGCGAATAGGGATGACCAAGTCGTGCAGGTGCAGTTTGCGTCCGGAGGCGGTGCGGGGTGCCCGGACGTTTCGTTACTGGAATGTGACCTCGCCCCTGGCGGCGAGCGGGTTCCACCACCTCAGCCGAAGCACCTGGCACACCGTCGCCACCCGATGGGAAGGACGGCGTTGACTGCAAGCGCTGGGGTCGAGCTGGACGATCGGCACGGGGTATTACTACTCATACTTGACAAGTGGGAGTAAAGAAACTACAAGACTCATGTGAAGCTTTCCACAAGACCCCGATATGGGCTGCGACTGATGCTCGACCTGGCCCGCAATGCCGGTACCGACATGCCCACCAGCCTGGCCACCGTGGCCGACAACGAGCACCTGTCGCGTGGCTACCTCGAGCAACTCGCCCGCTCGCTGCGGACCGCGCAACTCCTCCGAGGTACCTGCGGCAGGGGTGGCGGCTACCGACTCTCCCGTGAGCCCGAGGAGATCACCGTCCGCTCGGTGATCGAAGCGGTGATCGGGCCGATCAACATCGTCGAGTGCGTCGAGAACCCGGACGTGTGCGACCGCTCGGACCGCTGCGAGTGCCGCGGCATCTACGCGCTGATCAACCGGCGAATCACGGAGGCATTGCAGAGCTTCACCCTCGGTGACCTCCTGGACCCGGAGCGAGTGAGGTGCCTGACCGCGAGAGCGACCGCTGCGACGGTGGTTCCTGTGGGGCGCAGCCAGCGCGGGAAAAGTGCTGCACGAGCGAGACAACGATCGGCCGCCCGGCGAGGCGGCGATTCCGGCGGCTGTCCTGGAGGGTAGGCCATGGCGGAGCGGAAGGTCGGAGACAAGATCATCAAGGTGATCCGCGGAGACATCACGGACCTGCCGGTCGAGGCGTTCGTGTACGACATCACCGCGGACTGCAAACTCTCCTCGGGCTACGGAGGCGCGATCGCCTCGCGAGGCGGCAAGGCTATCCAAGACGAACTCGCCACGTTCGGCACCCTCGCGACCGGCGAGGCGACGGTCACCTCGGGTGGCAACCTGAAGGCGAAGCTCATCATTCACGTCAACGGGCCGAAGTTCCATGAGCCGGATACGAAAGTCAAACTCGCCCGAACCGTGCAGAGTGCCCTCAGGCAGGCCGACGAGAACGGCATCACGGTGGTGGCGTTCCCGCCGATCGGCGCCGGGCTCTACCAGGTCCCCCTGGATCTGAGCGCCAAGGTCATCGTCGACACGGTGAGCGAGCATCTCAAGAACTCGACGACCATCAAAGAGGTGCTTCTGGTCGCATTCGATGCGCGCGAGTACAAGCCGTTCGAGGTTGCCATCAATGGAGGAAACTGAAGATGCCAGCGCATGAGCCATCGCCGTTCCTCCATGCCGTCGAGATCACCCACTGGCTTGCCCTTGGCGTCATGGTTGTGGTGTACACACTGCGAATCCGCTGGCTGCTGTCGTTCCGGGCCACGCGCGATCGGCAGAGGCCCAGCAACTCGCATCGCACAGACGCGCGGCGCGGCGCCTACTACTCGCTCGCAAACGTGCTGATGCCCTGGGCCATGGAAAGCACACGTCGCGGTTTTGCGTTCTACATGACGTTCGCGTTGTTTCACCTCGGTGTCGTCGCCGGCATCTCACTGGCGTTTCTCTCGACGGTCGCCCGGCCCTTCCTGCGGCACCCCGTGGTATCGGCCACGATACTTGGGCTGCTCTTCGCCGCGTTCGCAATCGGTCTCTACCGCATCGGGCGCCGTCTCCTGCGCCCGGTGATGAAGCTGATCTCGACACCCGACGACTACTTCTCGATCGTCATGCTGACGAGCTGGTTCTTCCTCGGCATCCTGACCGAACTGTCGATCATCAGCCGGCTCGCCGGCGAGGGGTACGCGGTCGGTTACCTCCTGCTCACCAGCTTCTTTCTCCTGTATGTGCCGTTCTCCAAGATCTCTCACTACCTGTACTACCCTTTCACCCGCATTTGGCTGGGCCGGACGCTCGGTCACCGCGGCACCTATCCGCTGGTGAAGGGCTGAGGTGGACACCATGAGCGCTCGCGAAAACAAGGACACGACCTACAAGATTCAGGTGATGCGAGACATTCTCGCCAAAAAGCTGACCCGTTCGGTGGTTGGTTCGCTGGTGGCATGCGTACATTGCGGCATGTGCAACGAGGCCTGCCACTACGTCCTCACCCACCCCGACGAACCTAAGATGACACCGTCCTTCAAAGCGGACCAGCTCCGCAAGCTGTTCAAGTACAACTACGACTGGACGGGCAGAGTGATCCCCTGGTGGGTCGGCGCCAAGGAGCCGCTTTCCGATGCGGACCTTGAGGCACTCAAGGATATCGCCTTCGGCACTTGCACCAACTGCCGCCGTTGCACGCTCAACTGCCCGATGGGAGTCGACACCGCCACGCTCAACCGCATCATGCGTGGCCTGCTCTCCGCCGTGGGTGTGATGCCCGAGGGCGTGCGCGTCGTCTCCAAGGACCAGTGGGAGGTCGGCAACCAGATGGGCGTGCTCAAGGAGGACTACCTCGAAACGCTCGACTGGATGTCGGAGGAGTTGGTCAACGAGGTCGGCGACGAGTCCGCCCGCATCCCGATCGACAAGCCGGGAACCGAGGTGATGTACACAATCAACCCGCGTGAGGCCAAGTACGACCCGCGCACGATCGCTGCCGCCGCCAAGATCTTCTGGGCCGCTGGAGAGAGCTGGACGATGCCGTCGGAAGGATGGGACCAAACCAACTTCGGCCTGTTCTCCGGTGACGATCAACTGGGCGGTGCGTCGGCGCGCCGCGTCTACGAGAAGATGAAGGAACTCGGGGCCAAGCGCCTCGTCATCTCCGAATGCGGCCACGGCTATCGCTCGACCAGGTGTGAGGGTCCGAACTGGGTGGGCATTGACCAGGACTGGGAAATGGAGTCGTCGGTGTTCACCATGTTGCGCTACCTGCAGGAGGGGCGCATCCGGGTCGATCGGAACAAGCTCGACAGGCGCACCACCTACCATGACTCGTGCAACCTCGCCCGCTCCTGCGGAATCACCGAGGAGCCGCGCGAGCTGCTGCGCATGGTGTCGAACGACTTTGTCGAGATGGTACCCAATCGTGCCGAGAACTTTTGCTGCACCGGCGGTGGCGGTGCAATGTCGATGTCGGAATACACACCGCGCCGGCTAAAGTCGGCGAAGGTTAAGGCCGACCAGATCGCAGCGACCGGCGCGAAGATCGTGGTGACGTCGTGCCATAATTGCGTCGACGGCCTTTCGGACTTGATCAAGCACTACAAGTTGGGCTGCGAGGTCAAGCAGCTCGTCGAGCTCGTCGCCGACGCACTCGTGATCGAGGACTGCGCGGTGATGAGGAAATCGAAGGCGGTGGTGGAGATGCCGAAGCCAGCCTTGCCCCTACACGGACGCCGGATCCTCGTGGTCGACGACGAGCCCGACGTCCGCGTGTTCCTGCGCACGGTCCTCGAGGATGCGGGCGCCGAGATCTACGAGGCCCCGGACGGCGACCACGCTCTCGCCATGGCCCGCAAGCACAAGCCCGATCTGATTACCCTCGACCTCTCGATGGAGGGCAAGGACGGCGTCTCGACGTTCGCCGAGTTGCGTTCCGACGCCGAGATCGCCGGGATCCCCGTCTGCATCGTCACCGGGCACCCCGAGTTCCGCGAGCTGATCTACCAGCGGGCGGTCCCTGTCCCGGACGGCTACATGGACAAACCGGTCAAGGATGCCGAGCTTGTCGACAACCTGCACCGCATCCTCGGCCTTGCGGAGCACCATAAAGCGCCCGACTGAGGACTGGCCACAGGGGACGGCGAGCATGACGGAACGATATCGCCAGTACTTCGAGGAGATGCCGTGCTATCTCTCGGTGCACGACCCGAGCTTCCGGATCATCGACGGCAACCAGCGGTTCCGTCGCGACTTCGGCGAGCGACTCGGCGACCAGTGCTACCGCGTCTACAAGGGGCGTGACGAAGGCTGCGAGAACTGCCCGGTGGCGGCGACGTTCGCCGACGGCGTCAGCCACATGAGCGAGCAGATTCTGGTCACGACCGGCGGCGAGAAGGTGCAAGTTCTGGTCAACACGACGCCAATCCGCAACGGAGCCGGCGAGACCGTCGCCGTGATGGAGATGCACACCGACATCCGCGAGGTCAAGCTTCTGCAGGAGCAACTGCGGCGGAGCCAATCGCGTCTTGGGCGGCTTTTCGAGGAGGTCCCCTGCTACATCTCCGTGCAGGGGCCCGACCGGGTCATCCAACATGCCAACCGGGCTTTCCGCGAGACGTTCGGGCCGGCCCTCGGCGACCACTGCTACAGCGTCTACAAGCACCGCGACGAACCGTGCCTCTACTGCCCGTCGCAAGAGGTCTTTGCGAACGGCAAGGTGCAGAAGCACGAGGAGCTGGTCACTTCGGCATGCGGTGAGCAGATCAATGTCCTGTGTACAACGGCTCCGCTACACAACGCCGCCGGGGAGATCGAGGCGGTCATTGAGATGTCGACCGACATCACCGAGATTCGCAAGCTGCAGTCGCAACTCACCTCGATCGGTCTCCTCGTCGGCTCGATCTCGCACGGGATCAAGGGACTACTTACCGGGCTCGACGGCGGCATGTACTTGGTCAACACCGGCTTCGACAAGAACCGCCCCGAGCGCGTCAAGCAGGGGTGGGAGATGGTGCAGCGCAACGTCGAGCGCATCCGTAGCATGGTCCTGGATATTCTCTACTACGCGAAGGATCGCGACCTTGAGATCAACGACATTGATGCCGCCCGGCTCGCCGCAGACGTCGTCGACTCAGGGCAGAAGCGCGCCACGGATCTTGACCTCGCACTCACCCTCGCGGTGGCGGATGAGCCAGGTGTCGTGCCCGGCGACCCCAAGGCCGTCCGGGCGATGCTTGTCAACATCGTCGAGAACTCCCTCGACGCGTGCCGCGCCGACACCTACAAGACCGGACATGCGGTTGTGGTGACGGTGCGCCGGGTGCCGCCGTGGATGGAGTTCGCGATCGAGGACAACGGAATCGGCATGGATCGGGAAACGCGCGAGAAGATTTTCTCGCTGTTCTTTTCGTCAAAGGGGATCAGCGGCACCGGGCTGGGGCTGTTCATTTCCAACAAGATCGCCGACAAGCTCGGGGGCAGCATCGATGTCGCTTCTGAACCTGGGAAAGGCAGCCGTTTCGTGGTGCGGCTGCCTCTTGAAGCCAAGCCGAGCACACACCAAGGAAGCGCGCCCGAGACCGCCGCCGGCGAGCGGTGAAGGAGGAGCGATGTCAGGGCAGCGGGTGCTCGTTGTCGACGATGACCCCGACACCGTGATCTATCTCACGGCGTTCCTCGAGGACCATGGCTACGACGTACGCGCCACGAACGACACGGTGCACGCGCTCGACACGATCGAAAGGTACCACCCCGAAGTGATCCTGGCCGACGTCGTGCTGCCCGGGCGGTCGGGGCTCGACTTGCTGGTGACCATCCGCCGGGACCCGCGCTGGCGCGATTGCGCCGTGGTCATGATCACCGGCATGGACGAAATCCTGCAGCACGACTGTGCGTCGTACCTCGTTTCCCATGAAGGTATGGCAGGTCCCGACGGCGTGCTGGGGAAACCGATCGATCCCGGAGCGGTGCTCGCGGTGCTCGCCGAGCTCTCGAGACGGAGGGCCTGCACCAAACTGGAGGAGTGCCGCTAGCCGACGCGGGTGCCCCGGGGAACTTGGGATCAGTAGGCGGATGGCGTTCGTGACGCATCTCAAGCACGGCTTCACTGTCCCGCTTCGGGAGGGTGGAGGCTCGCGGGCTTTGAGCCGGGAGTTCTGAGCCTCCGGCTTGTCAGGATCGTGGTGATGAAGGACTACAGGCGAGGGACGCACACGGTGTGCACGTTAGAGGTGCACGTGGTGTGGGTTACGAGGTAAGGGAAGGGGGTGTTGGTGGGGGACGTAGGGGTGAGGACGAGGGACTTGGCGAGGCGGGTAAACACGGGCCAGGCAAACCCGGTCGTCAAGACGTTCGACTCGCGCTGGGCCCCGTCGTACAAGGACGCCATGCACAAGATGTGCATCCCCTGCCACGAGGAAAAGGCGAAGGACGCGAAGCTGAAGCTGCCGAACCTCGGGCGCTGCGGCGCCTGTCACGACGGCGGCACGCAGGCCCAGAGGGCCTACACGGCCGAGTTCCCCGAGAGAGCGACCGCCGGCGGGGTGTGAGGCCGGCCGGCTCCGCCCGGTGCGGTAAGGTGGGTGGATGCCAGTCGAGGTCTCGGGTCATCGAGGTCGTGTGGTGGCGTGGCGATCGGCGGCGCTGGCTCTCGGCGTGGCCCTCCTCGCGGGCGGGTGCACCGTGACGCGACCGGGCACGCTCGAGCGGCTGCCGGCCGGTGCCGCGATCCCGGTCACCGTCACGGTCACGGAGGACGCGGCGACGATCCGCGGCGTCGATCCCGCGACCGGCGAGCGGCTGGAGGGTGTGCTCGCGGCCGAGCGCCCGCCGCGGCCGCCGGGAGGGCTGGCGCCGATCCCGCCCGCAGCCCCGCCGGTCGGCGTGGCGCCGGCCGCGACGGGCCCGGTGGTGATCTTCTTCAGCGGCCACCTCGAGGGGGACCACGGCACGCGGCTCACCTGCACGCTCGAGGTGGAGCGGCGCCTGCGCCTGCGCGGGAGCGGCCTCTGCCGCCTCGCGGGCGAGGCGAAAGGACCGCCCGAGTTCCGCCTCACCTTTCGCTGACCGCGGCCGTATCCCCGGCGTGGCTCCCGGCTGTCGCGGCCTGGCGGAGGAACCCGATCAGCGTCACCGCCATCGCGAGCGCGACCGGGCCGATGAAGATCCCGAGCATGCCGAACGCCGCGATGCCGCCGAAGACACCGAGGAAGACGACCAGCGTCGACAGTTCCTCCGAGCCGCGAATCAGGGCCGGCCGCAACACGTTGTCGGCGAGGAACGAGGTCACGACAAAGCCCCAGGCGAGCAGGAAGACGGCCCATCCGTGCCGCCCCGTGCTCCACAGGTAGATCGATC
>JAJXUY010000054.1 GCA_021782525.1 Acidobacteriota bacterium
CGCGCGCCGACCTGTTCATCTGGCCGGGATACCGCTTCCGCGGCACCGGCGCCCTGCTGACCAACTTCCACCTGCCGCGCTCGACGCTGCTCATGCTCGTCTCCGCGCTGGTGGGGCGCGAGCGGGCGCTGGCGGCCTACGCGCTGGCGGTGCGCGAGCGGTTCGCGTTCTACTCGTTCGGCGACGCGATGCTGGTGGCCTGACCCGTCGTCGAGACGGGGCGTGCGCCGGCGGCGCGGCGCACGGTACACTGCGGTCGTTGTGCTGGAACACTCGGAGGGGACAATGGTGAGAATGTGCGTGGTCGGGTTCGCGTTGGGGGTGGTCATGAGCGCCGTGACGGCATCCGCGCAGGCACCGGCCAAGGTGCCGGACCAGTACCGCTGGAACCTGGACGATCTCTACGCCACGCCGGCCGCGTTCGACGCGGCGCGGCAGCAGTTCGCGCGGCGCCTCGGCGAACTGGACGCGCACCGCGGCGCGCTCGGCCGTTCGCCGGCCGCGATGCGCGAGGCGCTCGACCTGTTCTTCGGCCTCGCCAAGGAGTTCGGTCGCATCAGCTCGTACGCCTCGATGCGCTCGGACGAGGACACGCGGGTGCCGGAGGCGCTGGGCGCGAAGCAGGAGGTGATGCAGCTCGGCGCCCAGTTCGCGGCCGCGTCGTCGTGGCTCTCGCCCGAGGTGCTGGCGCTGCCCGCCGGCACCGTGGCGCGGTTCCTCCTGGAGGACCCGGGGCTGGCGCCGTACCGGTTCTTCCTTGAGGACATCGAGCGGCAGCGAGCGCACACCCTGTCGCAGCCCGAGGAGAAGCTGCTCGCCGAGGCCGGCCTGGTGACGCCGGCGCCGGCGACGGTGTACGGCGTCCTTTCCAACGCCGACGTGCCGTTCCCGGAGGTCACGCTCTCCACCGGCCAGAAGGTGCGCCTCGACCAGGCCGGCTACGCGAAGTACCGGGCGCTGCCGAACCGCGCCGACCGCGTCCTCGTCTTCCGCGAGTTCTGGAAGACGTACAGGGCGTACGAGCGCACCTTCGGCACCACGCTCGACGCCCAGGTCAAGCGCGACCTGTTCTATGCCCGAGCGCGCAACTACCCGACCTGCCTCGCGGCGGCGCTCGACGCCGGCAACGTGCCGGAGTCGGTGTACCGCACGCTGGTCAGCGAGGCCAACCACGCGCTGCCGACGCTCTACCGCGCCTTCCGCCTGCGCGCCAAGCTGCTCGGCATCCGTGACCTGGCCTACTACGACATCTACCCGCCGCTGGTGAAGCACGTGGACATGGCGTTCCCGATCGCCAAGGGCGAGGCGCTCGTCCTCGAGGCGCTCGCGCCACTCGGGCCCGACTACGTGGCCACGGTGCGCAACGGCTTCGCGTCGCGATGGATGGACGTCTACCCGCAGCCGGGCAAGCGCTCGGGCGCGTACTCCAACGGCTCGGCGTACGACGTGCACCCCTACGTGCTGGCCAACTACAACGACGACTACGAGAGCGTCTCCACCGTCGCGCACGAGTGGGGGCACGCGATGCACTCGTACCTCGCCAACCACGCGCAGCCGTACCCGACGGCCGACTACTCGATCTTCGTCGCCGAGGTCGCCTCGACGTTCAACGAGGCGCTGCTGCTGCGCCGCATGCTCTCGCAGGCGACGACCGACGACGAGCGGTTGTTCCTGCTCGGCAACTACCTCGAGAACCTGCGCGGAACGTTCTTCCGCCAGGCGATGTTCGCCGAGTTCGAGCTCGCGATCCACGAGGCCGTCGAGCGCGGCGAGGCGTTGACCGGCGCCAAGCTGACCAAGATCTACGGCGAGCTCCTGCGCCGCTACCACGGCAGCGACCAGGGCGTCATGCGCATCCCCGACGAGGTGGCCGTCGAGTGGGCGTACATCCCGCACTTCTACATGGACTACTACGTCTACCAGTACGCCACCTCGTTGGCCGCTTCGACGCAGCTCGCGCGCGAGGTCCTGGACGGCCAGCCGGGCGCGCGCGACCGCTACCTCGGGCTGCTCGAGGCGGGCGGTTCCCGCTACCCCTACGAGCTGCTCAAGAGCGCGGGGGTGGACCTCGCGACGCCGGCGCCGTACCGGGCGCTCGAGGCCCAGATGAACTGGGCGATGGACGAGATCGAGAAGATCGAGGCGAGGCGCACGAAAGCGGCAGTGAAGAGTGAATAGTGAAGAGTGAATAGGTGCGGGTGAGCACGGAGGGAGAAGGGAGAAGGTAGACGGAAGACGGAAGACGGCAGACGGAGCGCGCCATGCGGCCGTGTCGTTCTTCTTCCGTCTTCCTTCTTCCCTCTCTCTTCTCGCGCGCGGTCGCGTATCATCGGGACGGAACGGTGGAGGCCCCTGATGACGACGCGGACGAAGGCGCTGGTGGCGGTCGGGAGCGTGGTCGCGATCCTCGCGGTCGGGGTGCTGGCGATGGTTTTCGGGGCGCGCTACGCCAGCCGGCACGTGCCGGGCGACAGCATCCTGACGATCGAGATCGCCGGGCCGATCCCCGAGATTTCCTCGGGTTCGCCGTTCGGCGAGCTGTTCGGCGACCGCACGCTCTCCCGTCGCGACCTGCGCGACGCGCTGGTGCAGGCGGCCTCCGACCCGCGCATCCGCGCGGTCCGCGTCAAGGTGCAGGAGTTCAGCGCCGGGTTCGCCACGATCGAGGAGCTGCGCACGCTGTTGGAGAACGTGGACAACGCCGGCAAGGCGACGTCCGCGTACCTCGAGACCGCCGGCGAGTTCGCCCCCGGCAACGCGCAGTACTTCCTCGCCACGGGGTGCCGGCGGATCGTGCTCGGCCCGCTCGGCGACGTCAACCTGACCGGCCTCGCGGCGCGCGCGCCGTTCATCCGCGGCACCCTCGACAAGCTCGGGATCGTCCCCGAGTTCCCCGGCATCGGCGCCTACAAGGACGCCCGCTTCTTCTACACCGACAAGGACTTCACCCCTGAGTCGCGGGCGATGACGACGTGGCTGCTCGACTCCCTCTCGAGCCAGATGGCCGCCGGGATCGCCGCCGGGCGGCGCCTCACCACGCCGCAGGTCACCGCGTTGCTCCAGCGCGGGCCGTTCCTCGGGCCGGACGCGCTCAAGGAGAAGCTGGTGGACGAGATCGCGGACTGGGAGACGTTCGTCGGCGAGACCGCAATGGTGCACGGGCGGAAGCTCGAGGAGCTGCCGGTCCGGCGCTACCTCAAGGCCGACCGCCCGAACACGAGCGGCGCGCCGATCGCGGTGGTCGTGGCGAACGGGGAGATCTTGCGCGGCGACAGCGGCTACTCGCCGATGCCGGTCTTCGGCGGCGACGTCATGGGCTCCGACACGATCGCGCGCGCCTGGCGGCAGGTGCGCGAGTCGGGTGCGAAGGCGGTCGTGTTCCGTGTCAACTCGCCGGGCGGCAGCGCGGTGGCGTCCGAGATCATCCGCGCCGAGATGGCCAGGACCGCGGCCAAGATCCCGGTCGTCGTCTCGATGGGCGATGTGGCGGGGTCGGGCGGCTACTGGATCACCTGCGGCGCCACCAGGATCGTCGCCGACCCGGGCTCGATCACGGCCTCGATCGGCGTGTTCGCCGGCCACTTCGACATGACGAAGTTCTGGGACGACAAGCTGGGCGTGACGTGGGGGCGCATCGACACGACCCCGAACGACAGCCTGTACAGCACCGTGGACGCGTGGACGCCGGCGCAGCGCCAGCTCGTGCAAGCGTTTCTCGATCGCATCTACGACGAGTTCCTCGCGCGGGTGTCGGCGTCGCGCAAGATGACGCGCGACCAGGTGGACGCGCTCGGCCGCGGCCGCGTCTTCACCGGCGAGCAGGCCAAGGCGAAGGGCCTCGTCGACGAGCTCGGCACGTTCGACGACGCCCTTGCCCTTGCCAAACAGCTCGCCGGCCTGAAGCCGGACGCCGCGGTCAAGTTGACCTACTACCCGCGGACGCAACCGCTGTGGCAGCGGATCATGGAGCAGGACGACGCCGCGTCGCGGCTGGAGGCGATGGCGAAGGAAGCGATCGCCGGGCGGGTGGTTCAACCCGGTCCGGTTTGGCTCCCCCCGATCCGGATCCAGTAGCTCCGGAGGCAGGGTTCCGGGCCCCGGGCCCCGGAACGACCGTGGATCGTGGGTCGTGGATCGTGGGTGACGGGGGCGCGGAGGCGGCTGGCGGAGGGGCGGAGGAGCGGAGAGACGCCCTCCCGGCCTCGGAAATCGGTCCCCTGTTTGCCCAGACCGCCCAGCTGATGTCTCGTCTCTTTTCCCTGACCCCTGACCCCGGTTTTTCGGGGCTCACTTCCGCTTCGGGTAACCGACACACTGGGCCAACGTGATGAGCTGCGAGGGGGCGAGCTTGAGCGCCTTGGCGAGCGGCGGCCGGTCCACCATGGCCCGCACCCCGGTCGCCAGGCCGGCCGAGGCGCAGAACAGGTAGACGTTCTCGGCTACGAACGCGGTGTCCGCCCAGGCGTAGCTCTGCACCATGTTGGGCGCAGCCCCCTTCATGCGCGCCGTGTCGGCGACCAAGACGAGCGTCACCGGGGCCTCCTTGACGAACGCCTGCACCCCGGCGAGGGCGCGCAGGTCGCCGGCGGCGACCGCTGTGAGCCGGCCGGCGCGGGCGTCGTAGAGGTACGCGCCCGCGGCGGTGACGACGTAGACGTCGGTTTCCTGCCAGTCGTGCGCCGACGGCGCCGTCCGCTTCCCGGAGTCGGGGCGGTTGACCCCCCACGCCGCCCAGAGCAGGTCGGCCAACAGTTGCGGCGGCAGGGGATCGGGCGCGAACTCGCGGCTCGTCGCGCGCGCGGCGAACGCTTGCATCAGCAGTCGGCCCCCGTTCATCCGCGGGGCGGGGAGCTGCACCGCCGCGAGTGCCTGGGCGGCGGCCCAGGCCGGCGTGAGCAGGAGCGCCAACGACGTAACGGAGACGGCGAGGCGGCGAACCATCGTTCCTCCCGGATCGGGCGCTGGATTGCGGCCGGCGTCCCCGGGCGGCGCCGTTCGTTCCGGGTCCAGCCGCGGTGCGATCGTCTGCCGACATCGTAGCGCCGCCGGCCTGCGCCGCGCTGCCGCGGGCCGCCGCCGGTCGGACAGGGAAATGCCGCGCGGCGGCGAGACGTTCTCAGCCGCGAGGACGGCGGCCCACCGCCGGATCGATCATGTTTCCAACGTTGCTGCTGATCGCCGCGGCCCGGACCCAGGCGGCGTCCCGGCTCCCGCCCGGGACGCCGATCGTGAAGATCACCGTGATCAGGGAGGACGTCTTCGACACCTCCGACCCCCAGACGTCGGCGTGGCCGTACCGCTGGGCGGACCACCTGCACGTGACCACGCGGGAGCGGTACATCCGCTCGCTGCTCCTGTTCAAGGTCGGGGACCCTCTCGACCCCGCCATCCTGGACGAGAGCGCTCGGCTGCTGCGCAGCACGGGGTTCTTGAGCCCGGTGACGATCACCGCGCGGCCGGCGCCGGGCGGCGCCGAGGTCGTGGTGCGGACGCACGACGAGTGGACCACGCTCGCGGGCGTGTCGTTCGGGCTCGCCGGGAACCGCAAGCACTTCGGTGCGAGCCTCGCCGAGGAGAACCTCCTGGGCTGGGGAAAGGCCCTCTCGTTCGAGTTCGACTCCGACCCGGTGCGGCGGACTACGACGTTCGAGTACTCGGACAGCCTTTTCCTCGCCACACGCTGGCAGCTCGCCCTGCAACACAAGAGCGCCTCGGACGGCAACGGCAACGCGTTCTCGATCGCCTACCCGTTCTACGCGCTGGCGACGCCGCGCGCCGGCGGCGGCAGCTGGCAGTCGCTCACCCAGACCGAGTACCTCTACTCGGACAACGAGAAGGCGGTCTCGGGGACCGCCAGGACGCGCTCGTTCTCGATCTGGGGCGGCCTCCGGCTCCCCGGCGGCGGCGCGGTCACGAACCGGGTGACGCTCGGGGTGTTCGAGGACGAGGCGGCGTTCTCGGACTGGAAGCGCTCCGACGGCCGCCCGTACCCGACGCCGGCGGGCCGCGACCTGCGCGGCCCGCAGGTCGGGTGGGACCATGAGGTGGACCGCTGGAAGGTGGTCCGCGGCTTCCGCGCCTGGGAGCGGCAGGAGGACGTGCCGCTCGGCCCCAACTGGAACGTGACCGCCGGGGTCTCCTCGCCGGCGTTCGGGGCCGACCGCTCGGCGGTCACCTTCAACGGGACGCTGAACCTCGGCGCCCTCGCCGGCCGGCAGTACTCCTGGCTGAACCTCGGAGAATCGGGCCGGCTCGAGGGCGGGAGCGCGACCAACACCGTCGACCACCTCGACTTCGGCACGGCGCGCACCGGCCCGGTGGGGTGGCGGGGGCGGGTCGCGCTCGATCTCGGCCGCCGCCTCGACGGCGACCGCCAGCTCACGCTCGGCGCCGACACGGGGCTGCGCGGCTGGGACCCGGACACGTTCGACGGCACCTCGCGGGCGGTGGCCAACCTCGAGTGGCGGCACGTCCTCACCGGTGAGATCCTTCACCTCGGAATCATCGGCGGGGTCGTGTTCGCCGACGCGGGGAAGACGTGGGCGCCGCGGGTCGGGCCGTCGACCGGGGGGGTGCGCAAGGACGCCGGCGTCGGCCTGCTCATCGAGTCGACGCGCGCCGCGGCGGTCAGCGTGATCCGGATCGAGGCCGCGTTCCCCGACCGCGGGAAGGGACCGGTGTTTTTGATCTCGAGCGTCTCGCTGTTCTGAAGAGGGGAAAAGGGGAGAGGGAAGAGGGTAAAGGGAAGACAGAGGCACCGAATACGTTCTGTCTTCGCCGAGCCCCGAGCCCCGAGCCCCGAGCCCCGAGCCCCGAGCCCCGAGCCCCGAGCCCCGGATCCCGGACTCACCCGCGGCGCAAGGTGATCAGGTCGACCTCGGGGGGGACCCCGAAGCGCAGCGGGATCGCGCCGACGCCGACTCCACGGGAGACGTAGAGCAGCTGTTCGCCGCGCCGGTACGGCCCGGCGACGTACGGAGTGGACAGGCGGGCGAGGTTGATCCCGCTGGAAGGGAACGCGATCTGGCCCCCGTGCGTGTGACCGGCGAGCGTGATATCGGCGCCGGCGGCGCGAGCTGCGCGCCAGCCGCCCGGCTGGTGGCAGAGGACGAGACGGAACACGTCGCCGCCCTCCTCGATGACCGAGAAGTTCGGGCCCCAGCCCGGGATCGCGTCGAGGTCGTCCACGCCGGCGAGCACGACACGGGCGCCGCGCCTCTCGATCGTGGCGGTCTGGTTGACCAACGGCGTGATTCCGACCGCCTCCATCGCGGCGACGGCGAGGCGCGGCCCGGCGAGGTGATCGTGGTTGCCGAGGATCCCGAACGCGCCGAGCGGGGCGTCGATGCCGGCGAAACCCTGCACGAACAGGTCGGCGTCCACCTGGCGGCGGTCGAGTTGGTCGCCGGTGAACACGACGAGGTCCGCCCCGAGGCTCTCGACCATCGAGCGCACCCGCGCGAGGCGCTCCGGCGGCATGAACGTGCCGGCGTGCACGTCGGAGACCTGGGCGATGCGGAGGCCGTTGAACGCCTTCGGCAGCCGCGGATGGGTCAGGGTCACGCGGCGGACCATCGGCAGCTCGGTAGCCTCGACCCACCCCGAGCGCGCGAACAAGCCGCCGCCCACGAACGCCATCGCGCCCTTCTGCAACATGCTCCGCCGGGTCAGGTAGGTGACGGTCTTCATCGCTGCGCCAAAGGCGCGGGGCGGAGTATACACCCCCGGCATCCCGCGGCCTTCCGTCGGAGTAAACGAATTCGATTTGCTACACTTCCATGATGGTCATGAAGGAGCGCGGAGAGTGGAGCTCGGCGCCGACGCTGGTCCCGCGCGACCCCGGCACGGCGGCGGCGCGCGTGCACGTTCCCCAGGCCGGCCTGCGTCTGGGGCGCGACACGGCCTGCGACATCGTCATCCCAGAACCCACCGTCTCGCGGCGCCACGCGGGCCTGCGTTGGGATGGGCGCGAGCTGGTGATCGAGGACCTCGGGTCCTCGGGCGGCACGTTCGTCAACGACGTCGCGGTACGACACGCGGTGGTCCACCCCGGCGACGTGGTGCGGCTGGGACCGCGGGTCGAGTTCCTGGCGCAGGCGGAGGAGGCCACGAGCGCCCTCGAGATCGCCGCCAAGCCGAGCGACGGGAACGAGGGC
>JAJXUY010000055.1 GCA_021782525.1 Acidobacteriota bacterium
GGCCTGGCTTGCCGACCACGCGCTGCGGCGGCGGGGCTGACGCCTCGGGCCCCGTCGCTAGCCTGCCCGCAGCTCCGCCAGCTTCGCCCGCACCGCGTCGGCGTGCCCCGCGGCCTTGACGTTCGGCCAGCGGTACGCCACGGTCCCACGCGGGTCGATCAAGACGGTCGAGCGGATCACCCCGACCGACGCGCGGCCGTAACTCGTCTTCTCGCCCCAGGCGCCGTAGCGCTGCATCACGGCGTGGTCCGGGTCGGAGAGCAGCGTGAGCTTGAGGCCGTGCTTGGCGATGAACGCCCGGTGGCTCGCGGGCGGGTCGGGACTGCACCCGAGCACCACCGCGTCGAGGCCGCCGAACGCCGCGATCCCATCGGTGAACTCGCACGCCTCGGTCGTGCACCCAGGGGTGTCGTCTTTCGGGTAGAAGTAGACCACGATCCACCGGCCCGCCAGGCCGGACAGCGCCACCGCGCGGTTGTCCTGGTCCGGCAGCGTGAACCCCGGCGCCTGGTCACCGACATCGAGCCCGATCTTTGCCATTGTCGCCTCCCGCGTCCCGGCAACACGGGGGCGGCGCTCGCGCTTCCCGCGATCCGCCGCGGCCAGGAGCGCCCGGGAACCGAGCGCTCGACTATCATGACCGCCATGACCCGCTTGCCCGGAAAGGTTCTCTGGATCACCGGCGCGAGCTCCGGCATCGGCGAGGCGGTCGCCCTCGAGGCCGCCCGCGGCGGCGCCGCCCTGGTCCTCTCGGGACGCCGGCGCGACGCACTCGAGCGCGTCGCGGCCGCGTGCGTGGCCGCCGGGTCCGCGCGCACGGCGCTCCTCCCGTTCGAACTCGCGGACGCCCAGGCCCGCGCGGCGGCGTGCGACCTCGCGCCGTCGCTCCTCGGGCCCCTCGACATCGTGGTGCTCAACGCGGGGGTCTCCCAGCGCGCGACGTTCCTCGACACCGCGCCCGACGTCTTCGATCGCGTGATGCACGTCGACTTCACGGCGCAGGCGGACGTCGTCCGGCGCTGCCTCCCCGCGATGGTCGCGCGGCGCTCGGGGTGTCTGCTGGCGATCGCGAGCGTCGCCGGCCTGGCGGGGGCCCCGCTGCGGCCGGCGTACTCCGCGGCCAAGCACGCGCTTGCCGGTCTCTTCCAGAACCTGCGCGCCGATCTGGTCGGCTCCGGGGTGCGGATCGTGACCGTCTACCCCGGGTTCGTACGCACCGCCGTGGACCGCAACGCGCTCGCCGGCGACGGCACGCCGGCCGGCGTCGAGGACCCGGATGTCGCAGGCGGTTTCGACCCGGCGCGTGTTGCCCGGCGGATCGTGCGCGCGGCCGTGTCGGGCCCGGTCGAGGTCCGGGTGGCGTTCGACCTCAAGATGCGGTTCGGTGTGTTCCTCTCGCGTCACGCCCCATCGCTATGGGCCTCCCTCTCCCGCCATCACACCGGCACGCGCGGGCCCGCGGAGCGCGTCGGCCGGCGGTGACGCCTGGATCGGGGATTTCGCAGCACCGGCAACGCTTTCGAGGCGCATCTGTGGCGCTTCCCGAAGCGCGGCCGTTGCCCCCTCTTGACTCGCCGGTCCTGCGTGCTAGCCTCAATCCCGAGATCGGCTTGGACTTGATGGAGGGGGGACCTGCGGGTTTGCGGCTGTGGGGCGCGTGGCTCGGCGCCGCGGTGCTGCTCGTCGCCGGGTGCGACCGCCGGCCCGTGGCGCGTCCGGCCCATGGGTTCAACCTCCTGCTCGTCACGCTCGACACGGTGCGGGCCGATCACGTCGGGGTGTGGGGGTACGGGCCGGCGGAGACCCCCAACCTCGACCGGCTGGCGGCGCAGGGCGTGCGGTTCGCCGAGGCGGAGGCGGTCGCCCCGCTCACCCTGCCGTCCCACGCCACGATCCTTTCGGGCCTCCTCCCTCCGCGGCACGGGCTGCGCAACAACGGCCTCGGCTGCTTCCCGCGGGCGCCCCCGACGCTGGCGACAGACCTTGCCGGCGCCGGTTACCGGACCGGCGCGTTCGTCTCGGCGTTTGTGCTTGACCATCGCTACGGCCTCGATCGTGGTTTCCAGATTTACGACGACGATGTCCCGCGCGACTCCGTTGCCGGCCTGGATGCCCGCCGCTCCGGAAAGCTCACGGTGGACCGTGCACTGGCGTGGTTGGACCGCCAGGGCTCGGGACCGTTCTTCCTCTGGGTCCATCTCTACGATGCTCACGCGCCGTACGCGCCACCGGAGCCGTTTGCAACGAGGTTCGCGGCTGCCCCGTACGATGGCGGCGTCGCCGAGGACGACCTCCAGCTCGGCCGCCTGCTCACCGATCTCGAGCGCCGCGGGCTCACGGCGACGACTGTGGTCGCCGTGGCGGCCGACCACGGCGAGGAGCTCGGCGAGCACGGCGAGCTGACCCACGGCCTGCTGCTGTACGAGCCGAGCCTGCACGTGCCGCTCATCGTGCGGGCGCCCGGTGTGCTCCCGGCCGGGTCGGTGGTCACCACCCCTGTCAGCCTTGTCGACGTGGCACCGACGCTTGCCGGCCTGCTCGGCCGGCCGCTGGAGGAACCGGACGGCCGCCGGCCCGACGGACGCGACCTCTCGGCCGTCATTGTCCGACGCGCCCAGCCGGGCGCCGCCGACCTCTACGCCGAGTCGATGTACGGAACCTGCTTCGGTTGGAGTCCGGTCGAGGCGATTCGCCGGGCCGACCTCAAGTACATCGCGGCCCCGCGACCGGAGCTGTACGACCTGGCCGGCGATGGACGCGAGACCGTCAACCTCGTCGCGCGAGAGGCACCCGAGGCGAGCCAGCTCGCAACTGCCCTGACCGACTTGGCGAGCACCCCCGGCCAGCCCACCCCGGCCGCCGAGACGATCGACCCGGAGGCTCGCGCCAAGCTGCTCTCGCTCGGCTACCTCGCGGGGGCGTCGCTACCGAGCGCGGCGCCCGGCCACGTCGGCTTGGACCCCAAGGACGCGATCGTGCTTCTCCGGCGGTTCGAGGAGGCGCACGCGGCGTTCGTGGCCGGCCGGACCGGCGAGGCGCGACAGGAGTTCGAGCGCCTGGTGGCCGCCGACCCCGACAACCCCGTCTTCGTCTCCCAACTCGCCGAGGTCTGCCGGCGCGGCGGCGACCTCACGCGGGCCGTGGATCTGTACCGTCGGGCGGTCGCGATCGCCCCCTCGGACCGCGACGCGCGCTACAACCTCGCGGTCACCCTGCAGGAGGCGGGCCACGGCAACCAGGCCTTTGCCGCCCTCAAGGACGCGATCCGCCTCGACCCCGGAAGGCCCGAGGCGCACAACGCGCTCGGGATCGCCCTCGCCCTGCGCGGCGACCTCGAGTCGGCACGCGCCGAATTCGCCAGAACGGTCGAGCTCGATCCCCACGACGCCAGGGCGTTCAACAACCTGGCGAACGTGCTCCGCGACCTTAAACGGCCGGATGAGGCCGAGGCCGCGTACCGGCGGGCGATCGAGCTCGACCCCGGCTATGCGGATCCCCTCAACGGCCTCGGCACGCTCGAGGTGCAGCGCGACCGGCCGGCGGCGGCCGTCCCGTACTTCGAACGCGCGCTCACGGCGTCTCCCGCGATGCACGAGGCGCGGCTGAACCTCGGCATCGCCGAGGAACTCTCCGGCCACGCCCCAGCCGCAGCGGCGGCGTTCCGGACCTTCCTGCAAGAGACCGAGGGCATTCGTGAGTTCGCGAGACAACGCGAGGCCGCGCGCATCCTGCTCGCCCGCGTGGAGTCGAGGTCTTCAAGTTCCGGCCGGGCCGGTAAAACGATCGAACGAAAGGAGGAGTGATCCGAAGCTGAATCGGGGTATCGCACCGCAGTTCGAATTTGGCAGTTCGGGTTGGGAGTGTTGGGAGAATACGAAGGGGGGGGTCGATGACACGTTGGGGTTCACGAACGATGTTCGGGTTGGTCGGTCTGGCTGTCGTCTGCATGCTGGCGCCGGCGCCGGCGCACGGCCAGGCATCGACAGGAGCGATCAGCGGCACCGTGACCGACGGGACGTCGGCACTGCCGGGCGTGACGATCACGGTCAACAACGCCGCAACAGGGTTCACCCGCACCACGGTCACGGACGCCGCCGGCGGCTTCCGCTTCCCGGCGCTGCCGGTCGCAAAGTACTCGCTCAAGGCCGAGATGACCGGTTTTGCCACCGTGACGGTCGCGGGCGTGCAAGTCGACGTCGCGACGACGCGCACGATCGAAGTCACCATGAAGCTGTCCAAGGTCGCCGAACAGGTCACGGTCACGGCCGAGTCGCCGCTGGTCGAGACTTCGCCGGCGATCGGCACGGTGGTGAGCCAGAACGAGCTGCAGACGCTGCCGCTCAACGGCCGCCAGTTCGCCAACCTGGCGGTGCTCGCGCCGGGCACGACACTGGGCTACAACACCGATCCGACCAAGCCCAACCAGCTCGTGGTCGAGCTCAACGGCGGCTCGGGCCGCAACGTCAACTACGTGATGGACGGCGGCGACAACACCGACGACACCATCGGCGGGGCGCTGCAGAACTTCAACCTGGAGGCGGTGCAGGAGTTCAAGATCCAGACGATGCAGTACAAGGCGGAGTACGGCCGCTCCTCGGGCGGCGTGCTGACGGTCATCACCAAGTCCGGGACCAACCAGTTCCACGGCAGCGCCTGGGAGTTCGCGCGGCGCAAGGGGCTCAACTCCGAGACCGAGAGCGAGAAGCTGGCCGGCAGCGGCAAGGCCGACTATAGCCGCGACCAGTACGGCGCCTCGTTCGGCGGGCCGATCGTCAAGGACAAGGTGCACTTCTTCGCCACCTACGAGAAGACCAACATCAAGCAGAGCTACATCGTCGACAGCGGCGGGATCGTCCCGCAGCTCGACGGCACCAAGGTCCCGATCCCGTCGCACGATGAGCTCGCGACGGCCAAGGTCACCTGGGACGTCAACCCGGCCAACTACCTCCAGGTGCGCTACGGGTATCAGAAGAACGACACCAAGTACGGTCAGGGGTCGCTGGCGGCGCCGTCGAACCTGGGGACGGTGACCAACAAGTACTCCTCGATCCTCGGCGGCTATACCGCCCAGGTCAGCGACACGATGCTCAACGAGTTCGTGTTCCAGTACACCAAGTTCAACAACGCGATCACGGCCGACTCCCAGGACCCGCTCCTGTACTACCCGTCGGGGTTCGCGATCGGCCAGAACATCAACACGCCGCAGCACACCAACCAGGAGAAGTACCAGTACAAGGACGACTTCAGCTTCTCGAAGACGATCGCCGGGCACGAGCACGACTTCAAGACCGGCATCATGTTCATCAACGAACCGACGCTCGGCGGCGACTTCACCTCGGGCACGACGGGCCAGTACTCGATGATCCCGGGCCCGGCCGGCGGACCGGCGTGGGTCGTCGGCGACATCACCAAGTACGGCGGCTTCTCCGGCGATTCGACGCCGACGAAGCAGTACAGCGCCTATTTCCAGGACGACTGGAAGGTGACGCCCAACCTCACGCTCAACCTCGGCCTGCGCTACGACTACTACGACGCCCTCTACCTCGACCAGCGCAGCAACCCGATCTGGCAGGCGCTGTCCACGCAGACGACCTACAACCTCTACTACCTCAACGCATTCAAGAACGGCGGCGGCGGCATTATCAGGAACGACAAGAACGACTGGTCGCCGCGCCTCGGATTCAGTTGGGACGTCAACGGCGACGGCCGTCACATCGTTCGCGGCGGCCTCGGCCGCTTCTACGACTTCCCCTACTCCAACGCCACGATCCTCTTCCCGGCGATGGCGGTGCAGTCGAACTACGGGGTCGCGTACGAGGTGACCGACGGCAACGGCATCCGGAACCCGGACGGCAGCTTCTTCCAGCCCGGGCAGCCGCTGCCGCCCAACCAGATCCCGCCCGGCCCGTTCCCGCCCAACGAGATCGCCTCGCCGACTCTCAAGCCGCCGCACTCCGACGAGGTCTCGCTCGGCTACTCGTGGCAGGTCAACGACTGGCTCGGCGTCAACGTGGACGGTGTCGCCACGAACTACCGCAACATCCCGTTCCGGTTCCGCGCCAACGTGGTCGATCCGGTCACGCTGCAGCGGCCGTTCCCGCAGTTCGGCAGCTTCCGCATGTGGTACGGCGGCGGGCGCGCCGAGTACCGCGGCCTCAACCTCGGGTTCCACGTGCGGCAGGAAAAGTGGGAGATGCAAGGCTTCTACACGCTCTCCCGCACCACCGGCAACGTCCTGGCGGGCGCGGACGAGTTCAGGCTGACCCAGGTCGAGTACCAGCCGGATACGAAGAACTTCCGCGACCAGTCGGTAAATTACAAGGACCCGCTTTGCAGCTACTGCATCGGGCCGCTCAACACCGACGCACGCCACCGGATCACGCTCGCCGGGACGTACAAGCTCCCGGTCGGGTTCACGATCTCCGGCGTCTTCCGCTACCGCTCGGCGCTGCCGTACACGCTGTGGATGTTCGCTCCGGGCACGACCACCGTGATGCTGCCGCCCGGTGTGTCGCACGTCAACAGCGAGCGCGGGCACGACTTCTCGCAGCTCGACCTGCGCGTCGCCAAGTCGTTCGACTTCACCGGCGACATCGGCGCCGAGCTGTTCGCCGAGATGTTCAACGTGCTCAACTCGAAGAACCCGGCGCTGTACACCGCGGACGGCAAACCGAACGCCTATGCGGGCGATCCGTACCAGGGCGAGCAGCGCCTGGTGCAGCTCGGGGTCCGGGTCCACTTCTAGGCAGGGAACCGCTGCAAGCTGCCGTGACACACTGCGGGGCGCCTTCCGGCGCCCCGCAGCTCTTTCACGCAAGCCGCTTCGCTCAGTGCGCCGGGCCTTTGCCGGCGGGCGCGGGCACCGGGAACGCCTTGATCACGCTCGCGCCTTCGGACGCCGATATCCGCGCCGCGCCGCACTTCTCCACCTCGTCGATGCGAACCACGGCGTGCATCGGGATGAACACGCGCCTGACGCCGGCGAACTCGGTCTTGAGCC
This sequence comes from Acidobacteriota bacterium, assembly GCA_021782525.1. The sequence goes on from JAJXUY010000055.1 coordinate 7,001, forward strand.
GCTCCTCGGAGGAGTCGACGATCAGCTGCGAGCGCTCGCCGAACAGGAGCTGCTCCACCTCGATGAAGCCGAACATCTCGCCCTGCGCCACCGAGGCGGCGTAGATCTCGAACACCTGCCCCTGGTTGGTGAAGATGACCTTGTAGATCCTCGTCTCGCCCTTGCGCTTCGTCATCGTCGTGCGACCTGACCCGACGATACCACACGCCCGCCTCTCGACTCTTCGCTCTCCACCGTCGGGGCCTCGCGGTCACGGCCTCCAGCCAAGCGCCAGCCACGCCTCGGTGCGGTCGGCCAGCGGCGGGTCGAGCACCCGCGCCGCGCCCACGGTGAGGTCGAACCCGGGCAGCTTGACCAGAGGCAACGCACCGCTCGAGAGCGCCCATTCGACCCCGACCAGGCGCAGCCAGCCGCCGCGCGCCTGCCCCGCGCCCCAGACGCGGTGGCGCTCGAAGAACAGCGGCACCCCGAGGAGCATCACCGTCGCCCGCTCGCCCTCGTGTTCGTCGCCGATGCGGGTGCCGGCCGGCAACGCGGGGACCGCGACGCGGTTCGCGAACTCGCTCGCGGGCAGCAGCGAGCTGTTGACGCCGCCGAGCTGGAGCCGGTCGACGTCGTAGCCGGCGCCGCGCGCGCTCTCGCGATCGTACGCCAGCAGCACGCCGGAGCCGTCGCGCAGCGCCCCGAGCTCGAACGATCCGCCGTAGCGCCGCCACCCGTCGCCGCCGGTGCGGCCCGCGTCGACGCGCGCCTCGAGACGGTGCGGGAACCGCCACGGGCCGCGCGAGGAAGTCGTCGCGACCGTGGCGGCGAGGAAGCCGACCCGGCGGCCGACGGTCCCGCCCGAGGCCGTCTCCAGCCGGTCCAGCAGCAGCCCGCCGGTGATCCGGAGCCGGCCGGTGTCCCATCGTCGCTCGCGCGATGCCGCGAACTCGAGGCCGCGGCGGTCGAGGTCGAGCCGCTCGCCGAGGCCCGCGACCCGCACCGGCTGGCG
>JAJXUY010000056.1 GCA_021782525.1 Acidobacteriota bacterium
GAGTCGATCCAACGCATGGCCGAGCTCGGGATGATGGCGTCGCCCGGCGTCGCGTTCGACGGCAAGGTCGTCATCTCGGGCCGCATCCCGAAGGCCGACGAGGTTCGCGCCCTGTTGCACCTGGCGTGAGCTGGCCGCCGCCGCACCGCCGGCCGGGAGGGCTGCCGGCTCCGGCCGGCGTCGAGGAGACCCGATGAAGATCGCACGCATCGTCACGCTGACGTCGTTCCTGGCCGCCGGGGCCGCGCTGGCACAGGCGCCGCTCGACACGGCCGCGCTCGCGGCCGCGCGCTTCGCGCCGGCCGTGAAGGTGGTGGACACCGTCTCCTCGCTCGGGCCGCTCGCGACCGTGCCGCAGCCGGTCACCCTGGCCGATCTGGTGCGCTACCACGGCCACCCGTGCGACGGCCTCGTGGTCGCGGCCGCCGGGATCGCGGCCGGTCTCGAGCGCCTGTTTCCCGGCGGGGTCGTGGATCGCACCGACCTGGTCGCGGCGGCCAACGCCTCGCCGTGCTACGGCGACGCCGCCGCGTACCTGACCGGCGCCCGCGCGCGCTACGGCACGCTGGTCGTCGACAGCAGCCTCGGCGACGTCTGGATCCTGCACCGCCGCTCCGACGGCGCCACGGTGCGGGTCAGCCTGCGGCCGGGGATCAAGCCGGCCTAGCTGCCCGGGCTCGAGGGCGAGCTGCGCTCGCGCGGCTGCGACCGGCCGCTGATGGCGCGCGTCGCGGCGCTGCAGGACGAGCTGATCCGCCGCGTGCTGGCAACCGACCCGGCCGCCGTCTTCGAGATCGCGGCGCTCCCCGCGTTCCCCTACCCGGTCGCCGCCCCGCGCGCCGACACGCTCAAGGCCGGGTGTGGCCCGGCCACCCCGCGGAAGTGACGCCAGCGGCCGTGCGAGCGAACAGCCACCCAGCGGAGGCGGGCGAGATCGCGACGGTGCGCCCTAAGGTGAGGCCCAGCCCCGCGACCGCTTCAGCGATCGGCGTGCGCACGAAGTCGGGGTAGTGCGGCCCCTCGAGGCGCTCGACGAGGCGCACGTACCACGGGCCCGGCGCGGCGTAGTCGAAGATCAGCACGCCCTGTGCGGCGATCCGGGCGGCGTGCCCCAGCGCCAGGCGCCGCAGCGCCGGCGAGAGGCCGTGGAGCACGTAGCCGGCCGCGACCAGGTCGAACGAGCCGTCCGCCACCGCGCCGAGGCCGGCGATGTCCATCCGCCGGAAACTCACGGACGGGACCCGGCGTGCCGCCCGCCGCAGCAGGCGCTCGGCGACGTCGACGCCGGTGACCGCGTGGCCGCGTTCCGCCAGCGTTCTGGCGAGGCTGCCGGTGCCGGTGCCGAGGTCCAGCACGGAGAGCTCGGCCGGGAGGTCGAACGCGGCCAGCGCCGCGCGGTACTGCGGCTCGAGCCAGCGCTCGATGACGAGGAACAGCGGCGCCGCCCGGTTGAACAGGCGGCGGGCGCGCTCCCCTTCGCGGCGGGCGGCGTCGTCGGGCCCGGGCACCGCGGCAGGGTACCAGGTGCGGGAATGGACGCCGCGCGAGTACGCTTGCGAGGGAGGGGTGCCGTGGCGAGGGCCGCCGGTGCCCGGGAGGCCGCGATGGAAACGAGAGCGCTCGGAGCGCAGGGGTTGCGGGTGTCGGCGATCGGGCTGGGGTGCATGGGGATGAGCGAGTTCTACGGCGCGGCGGACGAGGGCGAGGCGATCGCCACGATCCACCGCGCCCTCGACCTCGGCGTCACCTTCCTCGACACCGCCGACATGTACGGCCCGTTCACCAACGAGCGCCTGGTCGGGCGGGCGATCGCCGGGCGGCGCGGCGAGGTCGTGCTCGCGACCAAGTTCGGCAACGAGCGCCGCCCGGACGGCAGCTGGGTCGGCGTCAACGGGCGGCCGCAGTACGTGCGGGCGTCGTGCGACGCCTCGCTCGCCCGCCTCGGCGCCGACCACATCGACCTCTACTACCAGCACCGCGTCGACCCCACGGTGCCGATCGAGGAGACCGTGGGCGCAATGGCCGACCTCGTGCGCGCCGGCAAGGTGCGCTTCCTCGGCCTGTCGGAGGCGGCGCCGGCGACGATCCGCCGCGCCCACGCGGCCCACCCGATCTCGGCGTTGCAGACCGAGTACTCGCTGTGGACGCGCGACGTCGAGGACGAGATCCTGGCCACCGTGCGCGCGCTCGGCATCGGCTTCGTCGCCTACAGCCCGCTTGGACGCGGCTTCCTCACCGGCCGCTTCCGCACGCTCGCCGACGTCCCCGAGGGCGACTTCCGCCGCCACGCCCCGCGCTTCGAACCGGCGAACTTCGCCGCCAACCGCGAGCTGGCGGCGCGCGTCGAGGCGATCGCGGCGCGGCTCGGCGTCACGCCGGGGCAGCTCGCCCTCGCCTGGGTCATGGCGCAGGGCCCCGACGTCGTCCCGATCCCGGGGACCAAGCGCGTCCGCTACCTCGAGGAGAACGTCGCGGCGGCGGTCGAGCTCCAGCCGGCGATCCTCGCCGAGCTCGACGCCGCGGCGCCGAAGGGCGCGACGGCCGGGGCCCGCTACCCCGAGGCCGCGATGCGCGCCGTCAACCGGTGAGCGATCACGGCCGGGTTCGTTGACACCCTCCCTCGCTTCCGGATAGACTTTCGGGCGCGGTGACGTAGCCAAGTGGTAAGGCAGGGGCCTGCAAAGCCCTCATTCGGCGGTTCGACTCCGCCCGTCACCTCCACCCGTGTTCACCTGTCCCCTCGCGGCCCGCGGCGGGCCGGCCCGCCGCGGCTCCGACCGGCCGAGGTTGCGGCGCGCGAGGGGTGTCGAGGACGCAGCGATCACCAACGGCAGCACGGACAAACCCAAGGAGACACACATGAAGCGCACCTGGCTGTTCCTGATCCTGGCCGCCGTCGTGGCCGCGCCGGCGCTCGCCGCCGACGCCCCGGCCCACGCCGCCGGTTGCTGCCTGAAGACCGCAGGCGCCCAGCACACGGTCGCCAACCTCGACAACGGCGTCCGCATCACGATCACCGCGACCGACCCCAAGGTGGTCGCGATGATCAAGGACGAGACCGGCTCGTGCCCGAAGCCGGGCTGCGTCAAGGACTGTCCGATGCAGGCCAAGGGCGTGACCCGCACGGTCGAGAAGACCGACACCGGCGTCGTGATCACGGCGACCGCGACCGACCCGGCGCTCGTCAAGGCGCTGCAGGAGCACGCCGCGACGATGTGGGCCAAGGCGTGCCCGCACCGGGCGGGGATGGGCGCCCACGGCAAGGCGATGGGCAAGTGCCCGTACGCCAAGGGCGGCGCCACCTCGCAGCCGTAGGCCCTGCGTCTCAGGCAAGGTGTGGCCCGCGGCCAACCGCCGCGGGCCGTTTCGTGCCCGCAGCGACGGTCTCGGCGGCGCCGCGGGCACGGACGCCGCTACAATGGCGTCGCGATGGACACGACCCCGACGGATTCCGGCCCGATGGGGCTGCCGCTCGACGCCCAGGAGACCGGCAAGAAGTTGACGTTCTTCGGCTACCTGCGCGCCCGCTTCGTCACCGGGCTGTTCGTCTCGTTCCCCCTCGTGGTGACGCTGTTCTTCGGCCGCTTCGTCTTCGACCTGATCGATCGCTGGGCCGACCCGATCAGCCAGCAGCTCTTTCGCCGGCCGGTGCCCGGCTTCGGGGCCGCGGTGTTCGTCGTCGGCGTGTTCCTCCTCGGCGTCCTCGCCCACAACGTGATCGGCCGCCGCGTGCTGCAGTTCGGCGAGCGGCTGTTCGCTCGCATCCCGGTGTTGCGCGCGGTCTACACCGGCACCCGCGAGGTGACGCGCGCGTTCGCCGGCAACCGCACCAAGAGCTTCCGCCGCGTCGTGCTGGTGCCGTTCCCGAACGAGAACGTCTGGGCGGTCGCGTTTGCGACGGCCGAGTTCGAGGAGACCACGCCGGACGGGCCGCGGCGGCAGATCGCGGTGTTCATGCCGACGACGCCGAACCCGACGACCGGCTTCTTCCTCGTCTACCCGGAGGCCGCGGTCAAGGCCACCGACATGTCGGTCGAGGAGGCGATCCGCATGGTGATCTCCGGCGGCCTCGTGAGCGCCGGCCAGGGGCGCGTGTTCCCGCCCCCGCCGGCAGCGCGGGACGCGGCGCCGTGAGCCGCGTCAAGGCCGAGGCCGGGGCGAAGCGCGTCGCCGCGGTCGCCGCGGCGCTGGCGGCGGCGTACTCCGACGCGACGTGCGAGCTCGACTTCGCCGACCCCTACCAGCTGCTGGTGGCCACGATCCTCTCCGCGCAGTGCACCGACGCGCGGGTCAACACCGTGACGCCGGCGCTGTTCACGCGCTTCCCCCGAGCCCGCGCGCTCGCGGAGGCGGCACCCGAGGAGCTCGAGGCGCTGATCCGCCCGACCGGCTTCTTCCGCTCCAAGGCGAAGGCGCTGCTCGGGATGGCGCGGGCCGTGGTCGAGCGCCACGGCGGTGAGGTCCCGGCGACGATGGACGACCTGACGCGGCTCCCAGGCGTCGGGCGCAAGACGGCCAACGTCGTCCTCGGCACCGCGTTCGGGATGGCCACCGGCGTCGTGGTCGACACCCACGTCGCGCGCCTCGCGGGACGGCTCGGGCTCTCGGCCGAGAGCGACCCGGAGAAGATCGAGCGCGACCTCATGGGCCTCTTCCCCTCCGCCGACTGGGTCGCGCTCGGGCATCGCCTGATCCTGCACGGGCGGCGCGTCTGCCGCGCGCGCAAGCCGGCGTGCGACGGCTGCCCGCTCGCGGCGGTGTGTCCCCGCATCGGCGTCTGACGCTGGCGGCGCGCGGCGCGGCGTGGTATACCCCTCGCATGCAGCCACGCAACCCGTGGGGCGGCGGGATCGAGGTGATCACCGGCAGCATGTTCTCGGGAAAGTCCGAGGAGCTGATCCGCCGCCTGCGGCGGGCGATCATCGCCCGCCAGCGTATCCAGGTCTTCAAGCAGGGTCTCGACGACCGCTACGCCGCGGGCCAGGTCGTGTCGCACTCCAGGTGGCGGCTGGAGGCGGAGCGCGTCGCCAAGGCCGCGGAGATCCTCGACCTGGTGGACCCCCGCACCGAGGTCGTCGGGATCGACGAGGCGCAGTTCTTCGACGCCGACCTGGTGCGCGTCGCCGGGCACCTCGCCGACCTGGGCAAACGGGTCATCGTCGCCGGCCTCGACATGGACTTCCGCGGACAGCCGTTCGGGCCGATGCCGGAGCTGCTCGCGGTGGCCGAGGACGTCGAGAAGGTGCACGCGATCTGCGCCCGTTGCGGCGCGCCCGCGTCGTACACGCAGCGGCTGTCCCAGGCGCAGGAGCAGGTCGTCGTGGGCGCCGCCGACATCTACGAGGCGCGCTGCCGCCGCTGCTTCGATCCCGGCGGCCCCGGCGCCGCGCCCGAGCTGTACCCGCCCGAAGAGGGCGAGTGACGAACTAGAGCCGTCACAGGGAAAAGGGAAAAGGGGAAAGGGCAAAAGGAAGACGAGACCGAGACCGGTTGTGTCTTGGTCTTCCCTTTACCCTCTTCCCTTTTCCCTCTTTCCTATTTCTGCCGACTCCTCACTATTCACTTTCGCCCGGCGCCGACCCGCGGATCGTGGCACTATGGGCCGCGATGCTCGAGGTCGTCGCTCGTGCCGCGGCCGACGGCGCGCTCGCGCTGGCGCTGTTCGCCGCGTGCCTGCTGATCGGGTTCCGGCTGCTCCCCCGCCGCGTGCGGGCCCGCGCCCGCCTCGGCGTGCCGGTCGCCCTCTCGCTCGGCCTCTCGGCCGTCGGCCTCGCCGCCTGGCTCGCCGGCCTGCTTGCCGGCACGGGCGCCGTCCTGCCGCTGCTGGCCGTCCTGTTCGCCGCCGCAATGACCTCGGCGCGCGAGTGCGCGGCCGCGTGCCGACGCTGGGCGAGGGCGGGGTGGCTCGTCCTGCGCACCAACGTGTGGCTCGCGCTCCCCCTCCTCCTGGCGCTCGCCGCGCTCGTCCCGCAATTGCTCCTCCCCGTCACCGACTCCGACGGCATCCGCTACCACCTCGCGCTGCCGAAGCTGTACCTGATGACCGGCCGCGTCGCCTACCTGCCGTTCGAGTACCACAGCGCGCTGCCGCAGCTCCCCGAGATGCTCGATCTGGTGACCCTCGAGCTGGGCCGGCCGGAGACCGCCAAGTTCGCGCATGCGCTGGCGTTCCTGGCGGCGCTCGCGACCCTGGCGGCAGCCGTCCACCGGTCGCGGGCGACGCGGTCGGGCGCGCTGTTCGCGGCGCTCGCCTTCGCCGCCACCCCAGCCGCGCTCACCGTCGCGCCCGCCGCCTTCATCGACCACTTCGCGGTGCTGCACGGCGCCGTCGCCCTCCTCGCGGCCGCGGCGAACGCTCCGGCTGCGCTGGTGGGCATCGCGCTCGGCGGCGCCCTCGGGAGCAAGCTGACCGTCGCGCCGTTCGCCGCCGGCCTGGCGCTCGCGGTGATCCTCCGCGCCGGGAAGCGGCGGGCGTGGCGCGCCGCCGCCGGGCTCGCGCTCCCCGTGATTGCGATCCTCGGGCCGTTCGCGCTCCGCAGCACGCTCGCCACCGGTGACCCGTTCTTCCCGGTCGGCCGGACGCTGCTCGGGCTGCCGGTGGCCGGCGCCAGCGCCGCGACGCTCGGCTTCGCCACCTCCTACCACGCGCGGGCGCCGGGGTTCCTCGGTATCCGCTGGGGCCTCGCGCAGGGGGCGAGCGACGTCAGCGAGCTGGCCGGGTGGCACAACCTGCTGGCGCTGTTCGCGCTCGCGCTTGCCGTCGTCGATCGCCGCGCGCGGCCGTTCGCGTTCCCGGTCGCCGCGACGCTGGCAGTCGGACTTTGGTTCCGCCCGCCGACCAGGTACCTGCTGCCGATGTTCCTCGCTCTCGCCGGCCTGGCCGGTCTCGCCGTCGCCGCGACGCGGCGGCGCTTCCTCCTCTGGCTCGCCGCCGTTCCGGTCCTTGCCTCGCTCGTCACCGGGGTCGCGTTCCTCCTCACGTTCCAGCGGCCGTTCGACCTCATCCGCGGCCGGGTCGGCCGCAACGCGTTCCTCGCCCGCGCGGTGCCCGGCTGGCGCGCGGCGCAGCTCGTCAACGCCCAGCCTGCGGGCGGTACCGTCATGGCGCTCGACTTCCCGGCGCCGCTCTACTTCGATCGGCCGTGGATCTGCGAGGGCGTCATGGGCACGCCGCCGCTGCAGGAGTGGGTCGCGCGCGCCCGGGACGGCAGCGAGGTGCTGCGCGAGCTCGAGCGGCGCGACGTCCGCTATCTCGTCGTCACCCCCGGCTACGGCGGCGGCACGCCGGCGTCGCTCCTCCCGCTCGCGTCCACCCGCGCCGAGCTGCGGCGCGTCCTCACCCTGCGCGCGGCGCTAACCCGCATCGGCACCGCCGACGGCGTCGACGTCTACGCCGTCCCGGCGCCGCGCGGGAGCCGGTGACGGCCGCGGCGCCGCCCCTTCCCCTTGACGCTGCGACTCGCGCGGCGCTGTAATGGCGCGGTGACACCCCTGGACCGGCAGCGTTGGGCCACCTTCCTCGCCGTCGCGGGACGCGTCGTGCCGGCGGTCGCCGGGCTCGACGCGGCGGGGCGCGAGCGCTTCGCCGCGATCGTCGGCACCGCGCTCGCCGCGCGAGCGCCCGCGCTGCGCCGCCAATTCACGCTGTTCCTGAGCGTGCTGCGCTGGGCGCCGGCGCTGCGGTACGGTGCCTCGTTCGACCGCCTCGCACCGACGGCGCAGGACGCCGTGCTGCGTTGGTTGATGGACGCGCCGCTCGCCAAGCTGCGCGGCGGCTTCTGGGGCCTGCGGGCGCTCGTCTTCATGGGCTACTACGGCCAGCCCGAGACGTGGGGCGCGATCGCCTACGCCCCGTCGTTCGCCGGAAACGAGCGCCTCCATGGTTGAGAAGAGCTACGACGTCGTCATCGTCGGCTCCGGCGCCGGCGGCGGCACGGTGGCCAAGGAGCTGGCGCCGCTGGCCCGCCAGGG
>JAJXUY010000057.1 GCA_021782525.1 Acidobacteriota bacterium
GGGAGTCGCAGGCCACCTGCTCCGCGCGCTGCGCGCCGAAGCGGGTCTCACGCAGCGCGAGCTGGCGGCTCGTCTCGGCGTCTCGCAACAGGCCGTGGCCCAGGCCGAGCGCTGGAGTAGCAACCCCACAGTTGCCTTCATGCGCGGTTGGGCCGACGCCTGCGGCGCCTCGCTGGAGCTGAGCTTCGCGCCGCAGATGGCACGTGAGCAGCGCAAGCGCCGGGCCCAGCGCTGATCACCCACAGCGGTCCCACGTCCGCGCGTATCGACAGTGTTGCCGAGAGGAGTTCGACACTGGTGCGACAGAGGTCCTGCGTCCAGGCGAATCCGCTCTGTCGGCGGCGACGGGCGTTGGGCCTGTCTCGAAAGAGTGGACACCTGAAGAGGCCCGCGGAACGGTGACACGGTGTTGGAATGACCGAAGGAAGGAACGCTGGCCGGGAGTTCGAGGCGGACGCGGCGCCGGACCTGGGGGATCGAGCGGGGATGCCGAGGCCGTGGGAGCGGCAGGGCGAGGCCGCGGGGGTCCGGCGTTTCCAGGGAGCGGGCGGCTCGTGGATCGGGCCGAGGAGGCGCGGCGGCTGCAGCGGCCGTTGCGGCGGGTCACGATGGGGCGTTTGCGATCCAGACCGCGGAGCGTCTTGACTGCGGGTGGGGAATAGTGACACTGTTCAATGAGTTTGTAGAATAGTAGTGGAATGGTAAAGGAGCCGGAGTGATGAGCCGTGAGCGCCAGTACAAGGATGCCACCTATGCCCAGTTCGCTCGCATCGGCAAGGCGGTCTCGCATCCGAAGCGGCTGGAGATCCTGGACGTGCTCTGCCAGGGGCCGCGGACGGTCGAGGTCCTCGCCAGGGAGGCGGGGCTCGGCATCGCGAGCGCGTCCCAACACCTGAAGGTGCTCCGGGAGGCGAGGCTCCTCGAAGCCGAGAAGAAGGGGCTGTACGTGACATACCGCCTCGCAGGCGAGTCGGTGTGCGCCTTCTTCCGGGCCATGCGGTCGCTGGCTGAATCCCGACTGGCCGAGGTGGAGCAGATCACGCGCCGCCTCCTCGCGGGCCGCGACGGCATGGAGCCGGTGGAGGCGCGCGATCTGCTGCGGCGGGTGCGGGAGGGGCGGGTGACGGTCCTCGACGTGCGGCCTGCGGACGAGTTCCGGGCGGGCCACATCGCGGGCGCGCTGTCGGTTCCGTTGCGGGAACTGAAGGCGCGCATCCGGGAGCTGCCAAAGCGCAAGGAGATCGTGGCCTACTGCCGCGGCCCGTACTGTGTCCTTGCGATTCAGGCCGTGGAAGCGCTCCGCGAGGCACGTCTGAAGGCCGGCCGCCTCCGGGAGGGCTACCCCGATTGGCGAGCGGCGGGGCTGCCGGTCGAGAGCCCCTGATCCCGCGAGGCGACCGCCCGCGGGGGTCGGTTCGCCGGTGACGTGGAGGTGATGGCGATGCAACCCCAAACCGTGGTGATCCTCGGCGGCGGCGTCGGGGGACAGGTTGCGGCCAATACCCTTAGGCGACTGCTCCCGAGCGAGCACCGGGTGGTGGTGATCGAGCGGGAGGCGAACCACGCCTTCGCTCCGTCGTTCCTGTGGCTGATGACGGGAGACCGCAACCCTGGCCAGATCGTGCGCCCGCTCGCGAGCCTGCTCAGGAAGGGGGTGGAACTCGTCGTTTCGGCCGTGCAGCGAATCGACCTCGACCGGAGGGTGGTCGAGACGGCATCGGGAGCCGTGGCCTACGACTGTCTGGTCGTCGCCCTCGGGGCGGAGCTGGCGCCGCAGGCCATACCAGGCCTCGAGCCGGCCTCCCACACGTTCTACACCTTCGCAGGCGCCACGAGGCTTCGCGACGCGCTCCGCTCGTTCGCCGGCGGTAGGGTGGCCGTCGTGGTCGCCGGGCTTCCCTACAAGTGCCCGGGCGCCCCGCATGAGGGAGCGATGCTCATCGCGGACGCCCTGCGCAAGCGCGGGCTGGGCGGGAAGTTCGAGGTGCACCTCTTCACGCCGGAACTCCAGCCGCTGCCGGTCGCCGGGCCGGACCTCGGCGGGATGGTGGCGGGCTTGCTCGCCAGGAAAGGCGTCCAGTTCCATCCCGGGAAGACGCTCGCAGCGGTGGACGGCGCCGGTGGTCGACTCGAGTTCAACGACGGGACCGGAGCGTCCTACGACCTCCTCGTCGGGGTTCCGCCTCACCGGCCGCCGGCGGTCGTCCGCGAGTCCGGTCTGGCCAACGAGGCGGGGTGGATCCCGGTCGACCGTTCGACGCTCGCCACGTCCCGCGACCGGGTGTGGGCGATCGGCGACGTCACGGCGATCTCGTTGCCCGGCCGGTGGCGTCCCGATGTTCCCCTGCCGCTGCCCAAGGCGGGCGTCTTCGCACACGCGCAGGCCCTCACCGTCGCCACGCGGATCGCTCACTCTCTGGGTGGGACCGCGAACGAGGAGTTCTGCGCCGCCGGCTTCTGCATGCTGGAGGCGGGCGAGGAGATGGCGGGTTTCGCGTACGGCGACTTCTACGGGCAGCCGTCGCCGAGAGTCGAGCTGCGGCAGGTGGGGCGGAGCTGGCACTTGGGCAAGGTGCTCTTCGAGAAGTGGTGGCTCACTCCCGTGGGTGTGCGCCGGGAGCTTCTGCGGCGCGCGCTGGTGGCCGGGGGCCGGGCCTGGGGTGTCAAGGTGGAGCTGTGACCGCGAAGGGGAGGGGCGCATGAAGTCGTATCTCATCATCCTGAACGAGGGGCCGTACGGGAGCGAGCGGCCGTACAACGGGTTGCGGCTCGCCATGAGCCTGCAGAAGAAGGGCGCGGCGGTGAAGCTGTTCCTGATGGGCGACGCGGTCGGCTGCGCGCGCAAGGGGCAGCAGACCCCGAACGGGTTCTACAACGTCGGGCGGATGGTCACCGCGGTGGCGCGTCAGGGCGCCGCCGCCACGTGAGGCTCGTGCTCTGAGGCCCGCGGGCTCGGGCCTGAGGAGATGGTTGAAGGGGTCACGCGCGGAACGATGGACCTGCTGGGCGACTGGACGCTCGAGGCCGATGAGGTGCTCGTGTTCTGATTCGCGGTCCTCGAAGTCGAGGGAGTGTGAATCGACGTCATCTTCGGCCTGCTCCCCTTCGAGCGTGAGGCGATCGCTCGTGCGGTCGCGATCGAGGTGGCCGGGGCGCCGGTGCGCTTCTGCACGGCCGAGGACCTCATCGTGATGAAGATCATCTCGAACCGGGAGCAGGACCTCGCCGATGCGGCGGGTGTCGCGGCGCGTCGCATGGCGGTGCTGGACCTCGCGTACCTCGAACCGAGGGTGCGGGAGCTGAAAGTCGCTCTCTGACCACCGACCACTGACCACTGACCGCGGACCACTGACTCCGGACCACGTCTCTACCGCGCCCGGCGCTCGGCGAGCCACGTCGTGTCGGCCGAGTGGGTCGCGAACCAGGCGAAGTAGGAGGCGTAGACGACGCCGGCGCCGGCCGGGAGGGTGTCGGTGTTCACCGCGACGGTGGGGCCGTCCGGGCGGTAGGAGAGCGAGGCGGCGAGCGCCGCGGTGGCGGCTGTTCCGCCGGCCGCTGCGGGCGGCGTGGCGAGCGCCGGGAACGGGAACGCGGTCCACCCCCGCGGCCCGCCGATCGCGACGAGCGGCGTCTTGAGCGGGTACGCCGGCGGCGCGGGGAGCGGGCGCACCGGGAAGCGCAGCTCGTCCGAGCCGGCGTAGGTCGTGAACGGGTCCGAGGCGTACTTCGCGGCCATCGCGGGAGCGGGGGCGGGGACGGTGGTGTCGGGGTGCTCGTGGAGCCACGCCGCCCACGTCTCGACCGAGATCGGCAGCACCTCGAGCACGGCGCCGGCGGCGGCCGCCGGCCCGGTGACGGCGCGAGCCAGGAGCTGGCTCCACAGGCTCTCGTGCTCGGGGCTCGCGCGGCGGTCGTAGAGCAGGAGGTTCGACTCGAAGAGCAAGCCGCTGACGCCGAAGCGGAGCCGCTGCCCCCCCAGCTCGCGGCGGAACGCAACGGCGGCGTCGCAGAGCGGGTCGTAGGTGACCGCGATCGGGACGCCGCCGAGGGTGTCGTTGGCGACCCCGTGCCAGACGAGCATGCGCAGTGGGTAGGCGCGCGCCGCGCCGCCGAGGCGCACGCCGACGACGCGGTCGCCGGCGACGAGGAACTTGCCGTAGCCGACCCGCGCGGCCTCGGCGCGCGCCGCCGGCCACTCCGGCGGCTCGTCGAGCGCCGCCAGGCCGTCCTTCGGCAGCCCCGACGCCGCGAGCAGGTCGCGCGGCACCAGGCATGGCGCGAGAGCGAAGCCGTAGCTCTCGACCCGGCGGCCGTCGCCGATCGGGTGGGCGCGGTGGCGCACGAGGCGGACCGCGTAGGCGGCGAAAGCGACGGTGGCCAGCGCGAGCACGCCGACGATGACCCAGCCGCCGCGGCGCAGGAACCCCGGTGCGGCGGCCGCGGGCTCGCTCATCGCCCGAGCGCCAGGAACGCGACCGCGGCCCGCGCGGACGGGGCGACCCGGTCGGCGACCATCAGGCCGAGGAGCAACGGCAGGTAGACGAGCGTCGCGAGGAAGAGCCGCCGGGCGAGGGGGTCGGTTCGCCCGGCCGCGAGCGCCAGCGCGAGGCCGGCCAAGACGCCGGTGAGCGCGAGCGAGCCGGCGGCGAACGTCCAGCCGGTCATGCCGGAGAGCGCCGCGAGCACCCCGACCGGGAGCAGCGCGAGCGAGTACAGCACCGCCATGCCGCCGGTGGCACGCCCGCTCGGGTCGACGGAGGGCAGCATGCGGAAGCCGCCGCGCCGGTAGTCGTCGCGGTAGAGCCAGGCGAGCGCGAGGAAGTGCGGGATCTGCCAGAGGAAGAGCACGCCGGCGAGCAGCCAGGCGCCGAACGAGAGCGGCGCGCCGGTGGCGCTCCACCCCATCAGCGGCGGGATCGCCCCGCACACCGCCCCCGCCAGCGTGCACAGCGGCGAGCGCGTCTTCAGCGGGGTGTAGACCAGGGTGTAGATGAGCACGACGGCGAGGCCGAGCGCGGCGGGGCGCGGGCCGGAGGCCGCGAGCAGGAGCGCGAGCCCGGCGGCGGCGACCGCGACGCCAAAGATGAAGGCGTGGCGCCGGCCGAGCAGGCCGGCGGGCAGCGGCCGGTGTCTGGTGCGCTCCATGCGCGCGTCGCGCGCGACCTCGATGACCTGGTTGAGCGCCATCGCGCCGGCGGCGGCGAGCGCCGTGCCGAGTGCGGTCCAGGCGAGGCGCGCCGCGCCGGAGTGCGGGCCGGCCGCCATCACGAACCCGACCGCGGTGGTGGCGACGACGAGCGCGGTGAGGCGCGCCTTGGTCAGCTCAGGGTAGGCGCGGAGCGCGGCCAGCACGCGCGGCGTCCCGGCGAGCGCGGCCGAATCCAGTGATCGAGCAACCGATGCCATGCGAGCCTGCCTCACCTCTGGGCGCCGCCGCCGCCGCAGGCACCGCCGCGACGCCGTCCGGAGCCGTTGTCATCCCACAACGACCCACGGCGCCGCGCATTCCCCGCGGCCGTTGGTGCGCGCTGGCGTCCTGCTTCATACTACTCGGGCGGAAGCGGGAAGGAGCGGCGCGATGGCGACTCTGGGCGAGACGGGACGCGGCCGGGGCGAGGTGTTGGCGCTCGGGTTCGGGACGAGCGTGGCGATGTGGTTCGTCGGCTACCTGTGCCGCATGCCGCCGGCGGCGGTGCCGAGCTGGCTGCTCGCGCTGCTGCTCCTCGGCTGCCTCGCGGGCGGCGGGTTCGCCGCCGGACGGCTGGGCTCCCGCGGCTGGCGCAGCGGGCTCGCCGCCGGGCTGCTCTCGTCGGTCGTCAACTTGCTGATCCTCGGCAGCCTGCTCGGCGGCGCGCGGCCCGACCAGGTGGTCCCGTCGGCGCTGTGGTGGGTCCCGGGATCGCTCCTGCTCGGCGCCGTGCTGGGGAGCGCCGGCGCCGCCGCCGGGGCGGGAAGTCGGGCCGGCGGCGAGCGGGCGGTGAACTGGACGGCGGCGCTGGCGCGCGTCGCGGCGGCGGCGACCTTGCTGCAGCTGCTCGTGGGCGGCCTCGTCACCGGGGAGCGCGCCGGCCTGTCCGTGGCCGACTGGCCGAACTCGTTCGGGTACAACATGTTCTTGTACCCGCTCTCGCGCATGACGGGGGGCGTGTACTACGAGCACGCGCACCGCCTGTTCGGCAGCCTGGTCGGCTTGACCACCGTCGTGCTCGCGGCGCACCTGCTCGCGGTCGAGCGCCGGGGGTGGGTGCGGCGGCTGGCGCTGGTCGCGGTGGCGACCGTGATCGTCCAGGGGGTCCTCGGCGGGCTGCGCGTGACCGGCTCGTTCACGCTCGCGACGGCGCGCGCCGCGATGGACCCCTCCTCGACGCTCGCGGTCGTCCACGGCGTGCTGGGGCCGGTTTTCTTCGGCCTGATGGTCGTGATCGCGGCCGTCACCTCGACGGCATGGGCCCGGGATGAGGGTCCGGCGCCGCCGGCGGCCGGCGCGCGAACGCTCAGCGCCTGGCTCGTCGCCGCCGTGATCGTCCAAGTCGCGCTCGGCGCGGTGCAGCGCCAGTTCGGCCGCGCCCTCGCCGAGCACGTCACGTTCGCGGTCGTGGTGCTGGCGCTGGCGCTGCTCGTGGGGACGCGCCTGTCGCGGCTCGGCGGGAACCGGGCGCTCGGGACCGTCGGGCGCGTCATCACGGCGGCGGTGACCGTGCAGGTGATGCTCGGTCTGGTGGCGCTGTACGCGGTCGAGACGCGGGTCGTCGGGGCGCCGCGCGCGGCGTGGGACGTGGCGCTGACGACGCTCCACCAGGGGGGCGGCTCGGCGCTGCTCGGGTGCGCGGTCCTCGGGGCGGCGTGGCTGCGGCGCTGGCCGGCCGCCGGCCGGGGCCCGGCGGAGTAGGCGGCCAGGGATGTTCGTCGCCGAGACCTTCACCTCGATCCAGGGGGAGGGGACACTCGCCGGGGTGCCCTCGTTCTTCATCCGCACGTCGGGGTGCAACCTGCGCTGCGCCTGGTGCGACACGCCGTACACCTCGTGGCGGCCGGAGGGGTCGCGGCGGAGCGTGGACGGCCTGGTGGCCGCGGCCTCGGGCTGCCGTCACGTCGTGATCACCGGCGGCGAGCCGCTGCTGCAGCGGGAGCTGCCGCGTCTGGCGGCGGCACTGACCGCGGCGGGGCACCACCTCACGGTCGAGACCGCCGGCACGCTCGCGCCCGAGTTCGCCTGCTCGTTGCTCTCCGTCTCGCCGAAGACGTCGAACTCCGATCCCGGCGGGCGGTTCGGGGAAAGGCACGCGGCGGTGCGCTCGCGCCTCGCGCCGCTGGTCGCGTTGCTGGGCCGCCACCCGGAGTATCAGCTCAAGTTCGTGGTGCGCGGCGAGGGCGACATCGGCGAGGTCGAGGCGCTGGTGGGCCGCCTCGGCGCGGAGCGCTCCCGTGTGCTGCTCATGCCGGAGGGCCGCACCGCCGCCGAGGTGGCGGCGCGCGCCGCGGCGGTGGCCGGGCTGTGCCTGCGGTACGGGTTCCGCTACTCGCCGCGACTCCACCTCGACGTGTTCGGCGGCGGCCGCGGCGTGTAACCGGGGCGCCGGCCGGTGCGTATACGCAGGGTGAACGGGGAACGCTTGACTCCGCGAATAATTGATACGACAATTATTGTGGAGGCGAATAGTCGTGCCACAAGAGCCGATCGGGTTGCTGGTCGCCGTCGTGAGGCGGCGGATGAAGCAGACGGTGAGCGCCCTGGTGCGCGAGTTCCACCTCTCGCCGCAGCAGTTCTGGACGCTCGTGGCGATCGCCAGGGACGAGGGATCCTCGCTCGGAGAGGTGGCCCAGCGGCTGCGCATGGACGCGCCGACCGCGTGCCGCGTGGTGGCAACCCTGGTGCGGCGCAAGCTGGTCCACTCCGGGGCGGACCCGGCCGACCGCAGGC